>JBGUVZ010000236.1:0-3025 GCA_045220685.1 Oscillospiraceae bacterium
AGTATCCTGTGTAAACGTTCCGAGGATCATGAAATAGATAACGTCTGAAGCTATGACAAAAGCTGAGAGTATGATGACTGCTGCAGTGTCATCGTAGACCCCGTTTAAATAAACGTTTAAAAGCAGAACGATGTGTGTAAGAACAACGAACAGCTTAATAAAAAAGTAATTAAGCTTTGCGTTTTCCTTTACCTTTTCGGCCACTATTATTTGTCTCCTTTATTCTCTTTATCTGAAATACCACTGCGCCAAGTCTGATCTCGTCATCGACGTTGATCACAGCAGAATGGATCTTCTTTCCGTTAAGATAAGTGCCTGACTTTGAATTGAGATCCTCGAGCAGAAAAACACCGTCGGAATAAGTCAGCACTGCATGATATCTGGAAACAGAAAGATCAGGAAACTGGATATCTGCTGAACGGTGACGTCCGAGCAGTATCTCGGATGTTTCCACCGGAATAACTCTGCGTCCTTCGACAACGGCAATGTATCCGAACTCCTTACGCCATTTTTTATGACACAGTTTTTTTTCCGATCCGCTTTTGAGCAGAATGATCAGCGCACAGAGGTCGATAAAAAGCATGACGAACACACTTGCAAAGCCTCTGAACGTGATGATCTGGGCGTACAGGCCGTTAAGCAGATCGGAAACAGATTCCAGACTTATATTTACATTACTGATATCAACGTTCATGATTATCTGATCATGTAGAGATCATAACCCATTGACTTGAGCGTACTTGTAACAGACGCAGTGTCGCCGCCGCCTGAAACGCATGGAACGATCTTCATGCTGCCGGTCTTTCCGCTGATTTTGTCAAGAACTGAATGAACAGATTCGCCGCCGAATTCATCCATGTTGATATTTACAACGAGTGACATTGTTCCGAATTCTTCCGGATGGAATACTTCAGCTGATGAGTTGATGATATCTGAAGCTGATACTTCGAGCATAACCTTGCCGCCGTTTGCAGATGCAGACTGGCTGAGCATATTAACAAGGTTTGTAAGGCCCTTGTAGCGTTCAGGTGATTTTACGATCTCACCGATGTAACCGAGGTCCTTTTCACGGAACGGAGGGAAATAGTTATCAGTACAGATAACGCTCTTTATTCCTGCCGATGTTATCTCGTCAACAAGTGAGCAGAGATATTCCTGGCATACAGGAGAAAATGGTGAAAGCCATGGCTTGCCGCCTGCTTCTGCCTTGTTGTCGAGCCATTCACCTGTGTAGCCGTCTTCGAACTGGTAAGCAGCTTTTTTATATGTTACAGGGTAGATGTTGTCTGCTACTGTGCTTATCTCAGCAACAGGAACAAGTCCCTTTTCAGTTACTGTGCTTACGATCTCATCAAGTGAGAGATATGATGAAACTGCACCTGAAAGTCTTGCTGAACTTACTTCAGAATCATAGTTTACATAACCGCCTGTTGTCTTGAGCGGAATAGCAACTGATGTGCAGTCTTTTACAGAAGAAAGCTTTGAAGTCAGTGCTTCTATGCTTTCGATGTCTGAAACAGAAAGATAGAGACAACCGCCCTTTACAGCTGCCTGAACAGGAGCTGCCGGAGAAGGTGAAGCAACAGGCTGCTGTGCTTCTGTAACGATCTCAGATGAAGCTGATGCAGTTACAGCCGGAACAGTAGTTACGATCATATCATCTTCTGTTACGATAACTGTTGTTACTGGCTTTTCTTCAGCGTCGCCGACCTTTTCGATCTCAAGACCGTCAAGGCTGCTCTTGTATCTTGTTGTTACAGCTTCTGTTATTACAGGAAGACTGTCTTCTGCTATAGAATCGGAAACCATTACTTCAGGTTCGCTGTTCATTGAGCGGAACACCTTTGCCATAGGTACTGCAATTACATAGTAACCGAAGATACCTGCACCGAATACTACAGCACATGTGCCGAGTATTGAAAGTATCTGGCTGTCGCTTCCTCTCTTTTTCTTTCTCTGTTTATATATTTTCATGCCCTTGTTTTTTTTCATCTAAATCTCTCCTTTATATCATTTCAAAGATCTTACTGCGTCTGCCATGGAAGCCGCATTGAAAAGATAGCTTCCTGAAACTATAACGTTAGCTCCGGCATCTCTGACAACGGAGATAGTCCTGGCGTTGATGCCGCCGTCAACTTCAATGTCAGTATCAAGACCATTGTCTGTAAGGTACTTTCTGAGAGTGCGTACTTTTTCAGCTGTTTCAGGAATAAATCCCTGTCCGCCGAAGCCAGGTTCAACTGTCATGACAAGAACCATGTCAACTCTGTCGAGATATTTATAGATATCTTCGACCGGTGTCTTAGGCTTTACTGAGATACCGCACTTTATTCCTGCAGCCTTTACCGCTGCAATTACTGCATCCGGATCTGAATCACTTTCCACGTGAAATGTTATCATGTCGCTTCCGGCTTTTACGAAAGCGTCAATATATTTCAGAGGATCGCTTATCATAAGATGAACATCCTTGAAAATGTCTGTATAGCTGTTAAGTTTTTCGAGTACAGGAAGTCCGAATGATATGTTATCAACAAATCGGCCGTCCATTACGTCGAAATGCAGCATGTCCACTCCATTCTGCTTTAGTCTGTCACATTCATCTGCAAGATTAAGAAGATCAGCACCGAGTATAGAAGCGGAAATATAAGTTTTCAAAAAAGTTCAACCTCCAGGATTATATAAAAAATTATAATAATGCAAAATACATACATATATATAATACCTTATTTTCTCTGCAAGGTCAACAAAAATAAGATATTTTTTTATAAAAAATAATTAGAAACATTTTCGACTGATCATTTTTTCGCACATTGCACATAGTGAAGGCAAAGAAAAAGTCCTTTACCGCAGCGGAAAAGGACCAGAACTAAAAAAGTTTCCCATAAAGGGAGAAAGCCCTGTTCAAAGAACAGAGCTTTCTAAAGGAGATATGAGAAAAACACTATTTATAAGAAAATTTCAAAGTTAATAAGTAGTAAGGAACTTTGTTTCGTTTCCCTTACTATGTTTATATTATAGCACGTAA
>JBGUVZ010000237.1:0-4934 GCA_045220685.1 Oscillospiraceae bacterium
ACAAGCAAAGCCCGCCGGAGACAGATCGCCCCGCCGGGCTTTATATCGGTAAAGAAAACTATGAAGATAAAAAAGAAAAAAAGAAGATCTCTTTTGCTAAGAAATCTTATGCTGATTCTTGCTCCGCTGGCTATAGTGATCCTCTTCGTGTTTGCATTCAACAAGGAGAAAGTACACACTTACAAGGCTGTCGTTACCAAGCAGGGTGACTGTTCCAATCCGGGGCTCAGGACATATACCTGCGTCCGGTGCGGCTATACCTGCACGGAACCTATCATCAAAAATCATGATTACGATGAGACTCTGGTAATACCGGCGGATGCAAAAAAATATATTTCCTGCAAATGCAGGGTATGCGGAAGCGAAAAGACGATCAAGAATCTTGATGAGTCTGAAGCTATGAAGAATCCGTACAGCCTGACTGCTGCTGAGATAACCGGAATTGAAAAGTCATATCAGTTCACGGGCGGCGGAATAACACCGATACCGGTGATAACGGATCAGAACAAGAACAGACTTACTGAAAATACTGACTATACAGTTACATATGAACACAACACTGAGGTCGGTATTGGTACGGTGAGAATAACGGGAGCGGGTATTTACAGGGACTCCTGTGAAGTACACTTTACTATTTCCGCGGCACACTGGGACGAGGAAGACGGTCAGAAATCCTACTACGAAGACGGCAAGGTGACCGGACTTAAGGAGATCGACGGAGAAGAATATTTCTTCGACGAGGAAGGCATCATGCAGACCGGATGGCAGAAACTTGAGGACGGCGGTTATTACTGCTTCGACCGTCTGACGGGCGTGCTTGCAAAGAGCACGATGGTTGACGGTATCAATGTTGACGCCAAGGGAAGAGCCGAGGAATCTGACTACAACATTTACAAGATAGAGACCATGATGAAGGCTCACAAGATAGTTCTGGAACAGACCTCACCGAAGGACAGCATGGAAGACAAGCGTCTCAAGCTGTTTAACTGGGAGATGAAGGAACACGGATATCACAGATGGAGAATACTCAAGAACATCTACCAGACATCGCCTGACTGGGAGATCACCTTTGCCAACGATATCTTTGACAAGGGCTCCGGATGCTGCGTATCCGACTCATGCGCTACTGCGTTCCTGTTCAGAGAAATAGGATATACTGAGATCTATGTCTGCCACGACACATCGCACTGCTGGTTTACAGTTGAGGGCAAGCTTTTCGATCCGCTGTTTGCTGAAGGAAAGTCCTTCTACGAAAACTACAATGCGAATTTCACAGACTACAGAGAACATCCTGTCGGAAGACGCCGTATTGACGGTGTCAGCACAGAAGACGAAGATCAGGAGGAATAACGCATGACATTTAGTTCACTTGCATTTTTATTTATCTTTTTCCCTTTGACCTTCATTCTTTACGCTCTGACCAAGAGCATCAAGGTAAGAAATATTATTCTGGCTGCCGCAAGTATAGTTTTCTATGCTTTCGGTGAGCCTTCCGCAGTTGTGCTGCTGCTTCTGTCCGTAGCCTGCAACTATATTCTCGGAATACTCGTTACAAAAGGCAATGCAAAATCGAAAAAGATGTACGTTGTAACAGCTGCCGTTATAAACATCGGAATGCTGTTCGGATTTAAATATCTGGGCTTTTTCGGCTCAGTGCTCGGAGGCATGACAGGAACGGAGCTGAACGTTCCGTATCTCAGGCTTCCTATAGGTATTTCATTCTTCACGTTCCAGGGACTCAGCTATGTAATTGATGTCTACAGAAACAAAAAGCTCCTTCAGCGAAATCCTTTTTACGTGCTTCTGTACATATCTTTCTTCCCGCAGCTCATCGCGGGTCCTATAGTACGTTACGAAGATATCTCATATCAGCTTCGTCACCGTGAGTTCAACTCGGACAGAGTGAGCCGCGGTATACTCCGCTTTATTTTCGGACTCGGAAAGAAAGTGCTCGTTGCCAACCAGATGGGTCTTGTTGCAGACAAGGTTTTCTCATGCAATACAGACAGCCTCGGAACTGCTCCGGCATGGATCGGCGCTTTGTGCTACACACTTCAGATATTTTTCGACTTCTCCGGATACAGCGATATGGCCATCGGTCTCGGATGCATTTTCGGATTTGACTTCAAGGAAAACTTCAACTATCCGTTCATCTCATCAAGCATCCAGGAATTCTGGAGAAGATGGCACATCTCACTTTCAACATGGTTTAAGGAATATGTTTATATCCCGCTTGGCGGAAACAGAAAGGGAAAGCTCCGCACAGACTTCAACAAGCTTTTCGTATTCTTCCTCACAGGACTCTGGCACGGCGCAAACTTCACATTTATCGTGTGGGGTCTGATACACGGTGTATGCCAGTTCCTTGAAAACCACGACATTATACCTGTAAAGAAAAAATGGTTCAAACCGTTCAGCCACATCTATGTGCTTCTGGTAACAGTAACGGCGTTTGTTGTTTTCCGTGCTGATTCCATGGCCCATGCCGCAGGTGTGCTGACAGATATGTTCAACATAAAGGCCGGCAATGCCGCTGTAAACAACGAGGTGTTCGCACTTATCTCACCTCTGTTCGTCGTATCTTTCATGTTTGCCGTACTGCTTTCAGCACCGGTATTCAGAAAGATCGAGGCGAAAATGGCGGATTCAGATTACTCTGAGGGCTGCATGATAGCGGAATATGCCTGCTCGTTACTTATCTACGTGCTCTGTATCCTTTCACTGAGCTCAGGCAGCTACAACCCGTTTATTTATTTCCGATTCTGAGAGAAGGTGTATCATGAAGAAAAAATACAAAAGGATATACATTGCGGTATTTCTTGCTATGTGTACCGTTCCGATGCTCTTCTATCCGTTCTCGAAGTCCGGAGCTGCGCTTGAAAAACGTGATCCGGTGAAGACACCTTCACTTACTGCCGACGGAATGGTCAACACTGATTTTTCCGAAGAATGTGAAGATTTTCTTGCAGACCGTCTTCCTTTCCGTTCAGCAGTTCTTACGGCTGCAAATGCTGTAAAGAGCGGCGTGTTCAAAAGCGACGCTGCCAATGTTGTAACGGGACGTGACGGCTGGATTTTCTGCGAGGCATCTGTTGCGGATTACATGAACACCAACGCACTTTCAGATGAGCGTCTCCGTTCGATCACGGTATCACTTTCACTTTTAGATGAAAACGTAACTTCAAAGGGCGGAAAGTTCCTGTTTGTTCCTATGCCGAACAAGGCTTCCGTTTACAGCGAGTTCATGCCGTCAAGATACAGAAAGGCGAACACGAACAATCTCGCAAGACTTCAGAGCATGCTTGCTGCAAACAAGGTAAGCTACATCGATATGCTCAGTATTATGAACGAGAAGAAATCTTTCGGACTGTACCACAAGCGCGACACCCACTGGAATTACTACGGTGCGCTGCTCGGATATTACGGCATAACGGATGCCATGGGCAAGAAACACAAGATGTACGACAATACTGACTACATCCCGAAGAAGATATGGCGCGGTGATATCGACAAGATGCTCTACCCGTTCATCGGAACAAGGGATTATCAGTATGATCTTAACATAAGCTTCGAGCCGTTTGAATTCGTGATCCCTTCGGGTGTTACGGATATAGCCGGCCAGCTTGAAACATTCATGAGCGATAAGGAGGAAAACGACAAGAGGATCGCCACAAGGAAAACCTCGAACCTCGGCAGCGGAAGTCTGTACATGGTCCGCGATTCCTTCGGAAGAGCGCTTCTGCCGTTCTTTATCGACAACTACGACACAACAATGTTCGTTCGTGCCGACTATCCTGACATGTCAAATGTTACGGAAGGCACGGACATGATCTACGAAATAGTGGAACGAAACATTTCAGATCTGTTCCGCACGGCTCCGCTTATGCCGGCTCCGGTAAGAACAGATATCGGCGAGATCGCGGAAAGCGGTGCATCAGTGGGATTCACTTTCAGCGAGGAATCCTACGGCACAAGGATCTACGGAGAAATGAGCCGTGAAATGCTCTCGCCGGACGGCAGGGTATATGTACGCCTTTCAAACGCAAATACTTCCGTTATCTACGAAGCGTTTCCGGTTTACGAGGAAAAGCTTCTGGGCGGAACGAATAAATACGGATTCTCACTGATCGCTGACGCATCTGTTCTGACAGAAGGTGACTACAGCGTTGAAGTTATCTCAGCCGGAAAATCATATACCGGTGTGGCAGACAGACCGCTTTATATCTCGGAAGCTGCAGTAAATGAAGCCAAGAAGGCAAAGACAGTTTCATCTTCTGACGATAAAACAGAGAGCGGCACGGATGAAAAGGTACCGGAAGACACTGAGATCGTTTCAGAGGCACAGTTCATCGAAGGAACGATAGCCGACAGAGCCAAAGTCATCTACAACGGAACCGAGGTTTCAGTAGGTGCCAATATAAATGATCTCCTTGAAGGCTTAGGCCCGCAGGCTGCTCCGTCATCCAGTGCGGAAAGCTGCCTTACAGGAAAGCCTATTTTAGAATACTACTACGCCGGAATGACGATCCAGGCCGGAGAAGACGGAACGATCGCATCCATCGAGATAAGCGAAAGCCTCTATCCGGGAACCGAAGCCAAAACCGCCGGCGGCCTCTACTGCGGAAGCAGCAGAGAAGACGCCTTCGCCGCCTTCGGCGAAACCACATCACCAGGTGCCGGAAGCATAACCTATGAGGAAGATGACTGCGACGTTAAGGTGCAGGTAATCTTTACAGAGGATGCTGTAAGTGTGATACTTATAACCGGTCCGGGGGCGTAAGGATTATACAGAAATATTAAAACCAGCGGGAGTACCGGTGAAAAATCGGTGCTCCCGTTTGCTTTGCATAATGGTAGTCTTCACCCCTGCGGGCCGAAGACTGCTATAGAAAAACCGAGCTGGTCAGCTCGTTTTGTAATTGCGCCGAAGGCGC
>JBGUVZ010000238.1:0-2525 GCA_045220685.1 Oscillospiraceae bacterium
ACATTCACTCCGTCAACAGTCAGAGTTTTAAGAAGCTTTTCGTCGCTTGTGTCAAGATCAGCATTGTCCTTAGTAAGCTTTGAAGTAGCTTCGCTCATAGCCTCTGTCTGATAGTAGATATAAATGCCGGAGTTTATTGTTTCATCCTGACATTTAGCTATCCATGATGTGCCTTCTCCGCATGCAGTTACAGCAAATGCCATTGTAATCGCTGTTGCAGCAGCAAGAACTTTTCTGTAAATATTCTTATTCAAAGACATTATTATTTACTCCTTTTGTCTGTTGTTTATTATCAGCCGTAGCCGTAAATATGTCCGGAAACAGCAGAATTCCGCTCTGATCACAGCAGTCAGTGACTATATACGTCATCCGCTGTAATTCATATGCTTTTCTATTATATAATATTTTTGCGGATAAGTCTATAGAAATACAAATATTTTTTTAAACTAAAAAAACTTCTTTAATTAGCTATTGAAAAATTATGAAAATATGATAAAATAAATAATAGTATACTTTTAAGACGGGAGTCGTATGTCCCGTCAGAACGACAGGAAGTGAAGCATTTGTATCTGAGCGGGCTGTTAGGCTCCCTATGGAGTATTTTCATATCTATAACACTCGTCGATGTTTTTGACATCGCCCTTCTTTCGCTTATCATATTCAAGTTAATACAGATAATCCGTGAAACGCGTGCAGTTCAGCTTGCAAAAGGTATTCTGTTTCTTCTGCTCGCCTACTTCACATGCTGGGCACTGAAATTCAAAGCCATGGAATTCCTGCTTTCAGTCATTCTTAACAACGGATTCATTGCTATTCTTATAATGTTTCAGCCTGAAATGCGGCGTACACTTGAAAAAGTCGGACGTACAAGCGTTTCAAAGCTTGCCTTTTTCAATGAGCACCCTGATGATTTCGTTACAAAATGGGAAACAGCCATCAGCGAGATATGCAGCAGTGTTGAGGAGCTTTCAGCTACCAAGACCGGCGCACTGATCGTACTCGAAAGAAAGACAAGACTGGGACTTGAGATCAGTTCGGGCACTATGATGGACTGCCTTCCGAGCAAGGAACTTCTCGGAAATATCTTCTACCCGAAAACACCTCTTCACGACGGTGCGGTAATAATGAGAAACGGCATGATAGTTGCTGCAGCCTGTTATCTTCCTAAACCGGAACGTGAGGAACTCATAGATAAGAAACTCGGATCGCGTCACCGTGCTGCCATCGGTATGAGTGAAAACTCAGATGCTGTAATAGTAGTAGTATCTGAAGAAACAGGTACCATTTCAGTAGCATGCAACGGAAAGCTCTTCAGAAACTTCTCTCCGAAGTCACTGAGCATCTTCCTGATTGATCATGTCATAAACGACAGGCCGGACGAAGAAAACGACAGCAGAAAACATCTTCGTCTGTTAAACTGGAGGAAGAAGAAATAATGAAGAACATACTGAAAAAGATCAAGCTCTTTGTGGAGCGTTCGCTGGAGCGGGATTCAGTCCTGTTCGTGCTTTCAGTGGTGCTCGCATTCTTCACCTGGGCCTACATAGCAAGCAGCAAACATCCTGACAAAACCATATATTTCAACGATGTAGCCATAGACTACGAGGCAAGTATAGCAGGAACTCCTGCTGAGGCTGAAGGATACAAGATATATGATCCTGACATGCAGACAGCAGACATCAAGGTTCTGGCAAACAGAAGATATATAGGTTATTTAAACAGTAAAAGTTTCTATGTAAAAGCAAACATAGACAACTACACAGGCGAACAGCCTGTTACAGCAAAACTCACAGTTGCCAGAGCAGACAACAACAACTGGGACTGTGAATTCGCACTTAAGGATCCTAACAACAATAAAGTAAAGCTTTATCTTTACAAGGAAATAACAAAGACGATAGATGTTACGGTAAACGCACCGGGCATCACCGCCGCGGAAGGACACAAGTTAAAGAGTCTTACCTGTGAGTCAGTTTCCATAACAGGACCGGAACCTTACGTAAACATGATAAACTCATGCGAGCTCAATATCACACAGAACGTGGCCTACGACACAAGAAAGTCATTTCAGGTGACGGCTTCACTCGGAAACATCACCTTCCTTAACGAAAACGGTGAAGACATAAACAAGATAATCAGACCGTACATGTCAAAGGATCAGTTCAGAATCAACAAGAGCGAGCTTACCGTCATGGTAAACATCTCGAGCATCAAAAACCTTGACATACAGTACAGTCACATTATCACTGATGTTCCTGACTACTTCAACAAGCAGTTCATTCTTGACAGACTTTCACTGAGCACGCCTTCGATAACGGTTTCTTCGGACGACCCTTCGATAGACGACATTGATTCACTTCCGGTATCGAGTGATGAATCGATATCACTCAGTTCGATAAACAAGGATTTCTCAGTCGCCTTCGATCTTTCAAAAGCACTTGAAAGCTATCCGAAACTGAACAATGACTCGAACGTTGTATCAACTTATCTGAAATTCGACAGTACAGGGCTTGCTGAAAAAACTTTTG
>JBGUVZ010000239.1:0-7061 GCA_045220685.1 Oscillospiraceae bacterium
TTCTTTTTCCGGAAATTCATCATTTGCCATGTGTTTAACGCATACATCGATCAGGTCGTCCATATTACTGTACATGTACTCCCCGTCAGCGTAGCACCACTTACAGTAATGATTATTCGGTGTTCCGTCCTTTTCGATACTGATAAGTTCATTTTCCAGAGGCATACCGCAGCACTGACACACAAGTTTTTCACCCGCTCCGAGAAGCGTATTGATAGACACCCCGAACAGTTCCGAAAGGAGCTTCAGCGTATCAGTATTAGGAACAGTCTCCCCGTTTTCCCAACGCGAAACAGCCTGTCTCGTAACAAACACCTTATTCGCAAGATCTTCCTGAGACATTCCCTTTTCTGTGCGAAGCTTTAATATAACGTTTTTAGTATCCATAAGATCATCTCCTTTTATTCTGTAATGATATTATAACTTATGGATAAGGAGATATCAAGCAATTTGCTGTTGCGGGGTAGCTATTTTTCCACATGTATACAAAAGTCGGTCAGCATATTCGCATGCTGACCGTTTTTTATCAGAGTATGTCAAGTAATTCTTCGGGTTTCAACGCAGTAACCATACTGTCTTTAAAATCCTTAATGTTTCTTGTAACTATATAATCTGCTTTAATTCTGTCTGCATGACACATCTGCAAAGCATCTTCATAATCAGAATTAAACATTTCTGCAGCAGATTTTAAATCCGTTGCTTTAAGATCAACTGTTTTAAATACCAGTAATATTTTTTTAATGATCTGTTCCGTTTTCTGTGGAGTAAGTTCTTTTCTGAGGATGTACACTATATTTGGCACAGATAATGCAGATATATATCCTTCCACTTTATTCACTTCACAGTATTTCCAAACTTTCAGAGAATCTTTAACAAAGTCAGGACGATTACACAGAACATCAAGAATTACATTGGTATCAACCAATATTTTCATGTGATTCTATCCTTTCTCTGCGAAGAAGTTTATCATCATAATCATTTTTAAGAACACCAGTAAGTGAATCACTCAAAAATGAAACACTTGAATCATGAGAAATAAGTCTCGCAACTTCTTTGCCATTTTTGAGAATTATTATTTCATCTCCTTCCTGAACTGTCTGCAGATAGTGTCCGAAATTATTCTGTATTTCTGTTGCTGTTGCTATAATCATAAAAGGCACCTCCATATCCATTATATTTTAGCTAATATTATTATACTATAAATTCACTAAAATTTCAATATTCCACGCCTATTTTTCCACTTGACATTGCCCTCTTTTCATAAAAGGTAGTGGCCGCCTCTTCGAGACGACCACTGCTATTATATAAGCTGCAAGGCAGCTTTTTATGACAGTTTTTTCACTTAACTTGTTATTGTTTTATTTGTGATGAATAATCCATCTTTTTTATCTTTTTTGTCTGCAAAGATTAAAACAATCACGCTTTCTCAATCACACAGCTGTGATGCTTGAATTTCGGATCAGTATTCGGAAGATCTTTTTCATAATTGATACCAATGAGAAGGATATTATCCTTATAGTGTTCAAGTCTTTCCGGATAATCACGGTTTCTGATCTGTGCTATCGCTCCGTCTGCATCTTTGTTGTATTTAAGTTCTACAACCAGTGCTGGTTTGTCTGCAAACTTCGGTGACGGAATACAGATAAGATCGGCATATCCTTTTCCGCTGTCTGTTTCCGGTATGAGCGTGTAATATTTCTGTGCTGCATAATATGCCATTCGTATAGCATAACTTAATGCTGCCTCATCATTATAGGTTTTATTATCTGCCTTGTCATGCATTTTTTCTATGATCTCTGCGACTTTATCTGCGTCTTCATTCCATGTCGCTTTCAGAAGTTCCACGGACAATTCAAAGGATTTAAACGTCGGTATCCATTCATCTGACTTAGTTGATGTACGGAATTCATCCATTATTTCTTTATTAGGAATAAAGACTTCGCTTGTTTCATCGTCAAATCCGAGATACCCGAGATGTATTAGTAATGAAAGAACATCGTCTCTGCATGTAAAGGAAGTCATATCATTCTGGTATGATGATGTATCGATTTTTAATCTGCCACCGTCCATGAGAAGAGCCACAGCATCCTTAAGTCCATCGTAGTCTTTTCGGATATATTCTGCAAGAGCTTCGTAGGTTTCAGTTTTATTCCAGTAGTTACTGATTCTGCCCGTCATTACCGACTTTACAACAGATAAAGGGCTGTACAAATCATATTTCTTTCCCTCAGGTGACTGTCCTGTTTCACGTAAAATCTCATGATCCGGATCCGGCGGTATAATGTCACTTACTTTGTATCCGTCATACCAGTCCTTTATGCTGTCAAGATCTCTTCCGTATTTTACTGTCAGCTCTTCAACCTCAGATGTTAGAAATCCGGTATACGGTGCCATCTGCATCGGATTCATCATAGAATATTCATCGAACATATTGAGTGCTGAATGCTTGCCGTATTTCTTTATCGGAAGTATTCCTGTCATATACGCCAGAGCTACGTATGATTTATCTTTCAGCCAGTTCCTGAGAAAATCAAGATATTTTGTTTGCCCTTCTGTATCAAATTTATGATCTCTGAAAACCGCATCCCATTCGTCGATTATTATCACAAAAGGAATCCTGGTCTTCCTGTAAAATCTATCCATACTGTAGAAAAGATCATCAGGATCATATTTTACATCAGGATACATCTCTTCAAGTTCAAGTAAAACCCTTCTGGTTATAAGCTTTAAGCCTTCATCTACATTGCGGCTGGAATTGATGAAATCGGTCATTGCAAGATATATAACATCAAATTTTCCAAGTAAGGAATCCCATAAGATCTCGGACTGTCCTTTTATCACAGGTTCAGTTGCAGAGAGTTTACACTTTTCGAACAACGCCCTGCTGTCAGCCTCTCTGTCATAATATGCACAGAGCATATCAACTGCCATACTCTTGCCAAAACGACGCGGACGGGAAACGCTGACGTATTTCTGTTTTGTATTAACAACAGAGTTAAGATAACTGATCATCTCTGTTTTATCAATATAAATAGCTGAATTAACAGCTTCTTCAAAAGCTGCTTTTCCCGGGTTCAGATATGTTCCCATGATTCCTGTCCTTTCTATTATGATAGCACTGTACATATATAATTTACGTTTGTCATATCTATAAGTATATCATAATTTGATTATTAGTACAAGGTTAATGTCATGTCAAAAAGATATGCAGACACGCAAAAACCGTTCAGCATATTGAGTGCTGAACGGTTTTTTTATATGAATATTAATTATCAGATCTTAGTAATATCAATAAGCTCAACGTCATCGATTGTACGTCCTGTCTGAAGGACATTTGCAAGTGCTCTTGCTGTATCTATCGCTGTGAGTGAGCAGATTGAACGTTCTACTGACTTACGGCGCATCTTTACGCTGTCTCTTGCAGGAAGACGGCCTTTTTCTGATGTTGAGATCACGTAGTGGATCTTGCCGCTTTCGAGGAGGTTGATAGCATTCGGTTCAGGTTCGGATACTCTGTTTACATGGTTTGTAGCGATCATGTTTCTGTTGAGTACACCGGCTGTACCTGCTGTTGCGTAGAGTTCAAATCCCATCTGTGAGAACTTGTCGGCGATGGCGATGATCTCCTGCTTGTCTGTGTCACGTACAGTGATGAATACGCCGCCTTCCTTCTTAAGGTCGAAACCGGCAGCTACGAGACCCTTGAGGAGGGCATCTTCGAATGTGTGTGCAATACCGAGACACTCACCTGTTGACTTCATTTCAGGTCCGAGCATTGTGTCAACGTCGTGGAGCTTTTCAAAGCTGAATACAGGAACCTTGACTGCAACATAGTCAGCAACAGGATAAAGACCGCTTTCGTAGCCGAGTTCCTTAAGTGTTGCACCGAACATGAGCTTTGTTGCGATGTCTACCATCGGGATACCTGTTACCTTGCTGATGTACGGAACTGTTCTTGAAGAACGAGGGTTTACTTCGATTACGTAAACTTCGTGGTTATAAACAACGTACTGAATATTTACAAGACCAACTACCTTGAGTTCAAGAGCGAGCTTTCTTGTGTAGTCGATAATTGTATTCTTGATTCTTTCTGAAAGTGTCTGTGCAGGATATACTGAAATAGAGTCACCTGAGTGTACACCGGCACGTTCGATGTGTTCCATGATACCAGGGATGAGGAAGTCCTTGCCGTCGCAGATAGCGTCAACTTCAACTTCAGTACCCATCATGTACTTGTCGATAAGTACAGGGTTTTCAATCATCGTCCTTGTGATGATCTCCATGTATTCAACGATATCCTTTTCAGAATGTGCAATGATCATGTTCTGGCCGCCGAGAACGTATGAAGGTCTCATAAGTACCGGATATCCGAGGTCTTCAGCAGCCGCAACAGCTTCTTCTGTTGTCATTACTGTGTGACCCTGCGGACGCGGGATACCGCATTTTTCGAGGATCTCGTCAAAACGTTCACGGTCTTCGGCAGCGTCAACGCTGTCAGCCTGAGTACCGAGAATTCTTACGCCCATATCTGAAAGATGCTTAACGAGCTTGATAGCTGTCTGACCGCCGAACTGAACAACTACGCCGTAAGGCTGTTCTGTAGCGATAATAGATTCAACGTCTTCCTTTGTAAGCGGATCGAAGTAAAGTCTGTCACCGGTATCAAAGTCAGTTGAAACCGTTTCAGGGTTGTTGTTGCAGATAACTGCTTCGTAACCGAGTTCCTTAAGTGTCCATACGCAGTGAACTGAACAGTAGTCGAATTCGATACCCTGACCGATTCGGATAGGGCCTGAACCGAATACGATGACTTTCTTCTTGCCCTTGTCAGTTCTTTCGATGAACTGCTTTGCTTCGTTCTCCTCATCGAATGTTGAGTAGAAATATGGTGTTTCAGCCTTGAACTCACCTGCACATGTATCAACCATCTTGTAAACGGCCTGCTTGTGCATAGGGCATTTCTGACCACTCATTCTTTCGATAGTGCTGTCGAGATAACCGTAGTTCTTTGCTGTGAGATATTTTTCTTCTGTGAGCTCACCGTCAGCAAGCCACTTTTCGAGATTTACCATGTTGAGGAGCTTGTTGAGGAACCACTCGTCGATCATAGTGATCTCGTGGAGCTTTTCAACAGTAACACCTCTCTTGAGAGCTTCGTAAACCTGGAATGAACGTTCGTCGTCAACTTCTTCGAGCTTCTTCATGAGTTCTTCATCAGAAAGCTTTTCAAGCTTCTTGAGATTCATTGAATCAACGCCGAGTTCGATGGAACGAACAGCCTTCATCATAGCCTGTTCGAAACTTGTACCGATAGCCATTACCTCACCGGTAGCCTTCATCTGTGTACCGAGTGTTCTCTTGGCATATACGAATTTATCGAAAGCCCACTTAGGGAACTTAACAACTACATAATCAAGTGCAGGTTCGAAACATGCATATGTCTTACCTGTTACCTGGTTGATGATCTCGTCAAGTGTATAACCGATAGCGATCTTTGCAGCAACCTTGGCAATAGGATAACCTGTAGCCTTTGAAGCGAGAGCTGATGAACGTGAAACTCGAGGATTTACTTCGATAACGCTGTACTGGAAAGATTCAGGATGGAGAGCGAACTGACAGTTACAACCGCCTTCTACCTTGAGTTCTCTGATGATGTTGATAGCTGCTGTACGGAGCATCTGATATTCACGGTCAGTAAGTGTAACTGCCGGAGCGATAACGATGGAGTCACCTGTATGAACACCTACCGGGTCAAAGTTTTCCATTGAGCAGACTGTGATACAGTTATCCTTGCTGTCACGGATAACTTCGAACTCGATCTCCTTCCAGCCGCTGATACACTTTTCAACAAGTATCTGTGTGATTGGTGAAAGACGAAGACCGTTCTTTGCTATATCACGGAGTTCTTCTTCATTCTTAGCAATACCGCCGCCTGTACCGCCAAGTGTGAATGCAGGACGAACGATAACCGGATAACCGATAACCTTGGCAAATTCTACTGAATCTTCAATTGTTTCAACGACCTTTGAAGGGATGCAAGGCTCACCGATCTTTTCCATTGTATCCTTGAATGCCTGTCTGTCTTCAGCCTTGTGGATGGTAAGAGGATCAGCACCGAGAAGCTTTACATTGTTTGCTTCGAGGAATCCTTCCTCAGCAAGCTGCATTGAAAGAGTAAGACCGGTCTGTCCGCCGAGAGTTGAAAGAAGGCTGTCCGGCTCTTCTATTTTAATGATTCTCTTGATAACGTCAAGTGTAAGAGGTTCAATGTAGATCTTGTCTGCCATTGCCTTGTCTGTCATGATAGTAGCAGGGTTTGAGTTTACGAGAACAACTTCAAGACCTTCCTGCTTGAGAGCTCGACAGGCCTGTGTTCCTGCGTAGTCAAATTCGGCAGCCTGTCCGATAACTATAGGACCTGAACCGATAACAAGTACTTTCTTAATATCTTTTCTTAACGGCATTTCACTTTTCCTCCATTAACTTTACGAATTCGTCAAATAAGTAAGATGTGTCAAGCGGTCCGCCATGAGCTTCAGGATGGAACTGGACTGTAAATGCTTTCTTGTTCTTATATCTTACACCTTCGCAGGTCTTGTCATTTGCATTGATATGTGAAACTTCCGCAATGCTTGTATCAACACTGTCGTTAAGAACTGCGTAGCCGTGGTTCTGTGTTGTAACAAATGTCTTGTCAAGAGCAAGATCGATAACAGGCTGGTTGGCACCACGGTGACCGTACTTAAGCTTTTCTGTCTTTGCGCCGTGTGCAAGAGCCATGATCTGGTGTCCCATGCAGATACCGAATATCGGGATACCGAGCTTTGCGATCTCTGCCACATTCTTTATTACTTCAGTGTTTTCGGAAGGATCTCCAGGGCCGTTTGAAAGCATGATGCCATCAGGAGCAATCGCCTTGATCTCCTCAGCAGTTGTTCTGTCCGGAACTACAACAACGTCGCAGCCTCTCTTGAGAAGCTCCTCACGGATGTTTCTCTTGTATCCGAGGTCGATGAGAGCTACCTTGTACTTGCTGTTTTCAGCCTTGTATTCACACTTTT
>JBGUVZ010000240.1:0-3686 GCA_045220685.1 Oscillospiraceae bacterium
GAAAACGGCCTTGAAGTCAAGGAAGATATCGCTCCTATCGCTGCAAGACTCATCGTAAATACAGTAAGCATGAAGATGCGTCAGCAGGAGATCGAAGCATTAGTTGAAAAGATCGAAAAGAAGATCGCAGAGTAATCGAAAGGATAATCACAAAATGATAAAGAAAATAAAGGCAAACGGTACTGACGAGTACAAGTTCCTTAAGGAACTTGCTGCACGTAACGTTGAAACAGATAAAAAAGTTACAGAAATTGTAAGTGAAATAATCGAGAACGTTCGCAACAACGGCGATAAGGCAGTAAAGGACTACACACTTAAGTTCGACGGCAATCTTCCGCAGTATTACGAAGTTCCGCGTGAAGTTATAAACGATGCTCTTACAGAAGCTGACGAAGAGCTTGTAAGCGCACTTTTAAATGCTATCGAAAACATCAGCGACTTCCACAACAGACAGAAGACTGAAAGTTTCATAGCACCAAAGGACAATGGTGTTATCCTCGGCCAGAGGATCAGAGGTCTTGCAAAAGTAGGTCTCTATGTTCCTGGCGGCACAGCAGCATATCCTTCAAGCGTTCTCATGAATGCCATTCCTGCAAAAATCGCAGGTGTTGAAGAGATTATCATGATCACACCACCGCTTAAGGATGGTACACCGAACAAGGATATTCTCGTGGCTGCAGCTCTCTGCGGCGTTGACAGAGTATTCATGGCAGGCGGCGCACAGGCTATCGCAGCTCTTGCTTACGGTACAGAAGAGATTCCTAAGGTTGATAAGATCGTTGGTCCTGGAAATATCTTCGTTGCTACAGCAAAGAAGCTTCTCTACGGAACAGTTGACATCGACATGATTGCAGGACCAAGTGAGATCCTCGTTCTTGCTGACAGCACTGCAGATCCTAAGTTTGTGGCCGCTGACCTTATGTCTCAGGCAGAACACGACAAACTTGCTTCAGCTATTCTCGTTACAACAGACGAATCACTCGTTGAAAAGACAGAAGCTGAAATCAAGCGTCAGATGGAATACCTTTCAAGAAAAGAAATCATCGAAAAGTCACTTACAGACTTCGGCGCTGCTATAATCTGTGAGGACAAGGAAAAAGCCGTTGAAATAGCAAATGCTATCGCTCCGGAACACCTTGAAGTCCTCTTCGAAAATCCACTTGAATACATCGGCATGCTCGACAATGCCGGCTCAGTATTCCTCGGCCAGTACGCTTCAGAACCACTCGGTGACTATTACGCAGGTCCGAATCACGTTCTTCCTACAAGCGGAACAGCAAGATTCTTCTCACCACTCGGTGTACAGAGCTTTACAAAGCGTTCAAGCTTTATCTACTACACACGCGAAGCTCTTGAGGAAGCAAAGGACGATATCGTTCTCATCGCTGAAAGAGAAGGTCTTACAGCTCACGCCAATGCTATCAAGGTAAGATTTGAAGACTGATTCTTTTAAAGGAGCGACGTAATTTATGAGTTCAACTGGTTCATGGGAGAATAATGTACGCAAAGTCGTACCGTATACTCCGGGCGAACAGCCGAAATTCGATAAGGTAATTAAGCTTAATACCAATGAAAATCCGTATCCGCCTTCACCAAAGGTAAAAAGGATACTTGATGAATACAACTGCGATAAAATGAGACTTTATCCTGATCCGGATGCTACAGTTCTCGTTGACGCGATCGCAGAAAGATACAGCGTAAAGCCTTCACAGGTTTTTGTAGGCGTAGGTTCAGATGACGTTATTTCAGTAGCTTTTCTTACATTCTTCAATTCAGAAAAGCCGGTACTTTTCCCTGATATAACCTATTCATTCTACGATGTATGGGCAGATGTCTACAGAATTCCGTTCGTACAGAAGCCTCTTACAGCTGATTTTAAAATTGATCCTGCAGATTACAAGTGTGAAAACGGCGGTATCATTTTCCCTAATCCTAACGCACCGACAGGCTGCGAGGAAAGCCTTGCTATGATAGAAGATATAGTTAAGGCTAATCCTGATTCAGTAGTTATTATTGATGAAGCCTACGTTGATTTCGGTGCTGAAAGCGCACTGTCTCTTATAGACAAATACGAAAATCTGCTTGTTATCCAGACTTTCTCAAAGTCCCGTTCAATGGCCGGCATGAGAATAGGATATGCCATCGGCAGTGAAAAGCTTATTAAGTACATGAACGACGTAAAGTTCTCCATCAACTCATATACAATGACTCCTCTTACACAGCTCTGCGGTGCTGAGGCTATCAAGGATGAAGAATACTTCGTAAGTACAGTTAAGAAAATCGTTGATACAAGGGAATATTCAAAGAAAAAGCTTGCAGAGCTCGGATTTAAGTTTACTGATTCAAAGAGTAACTTCATATTCGCTTCACACAAATCAAAACCGGCTTCAGAGATCTTTGCAGCTCTTAAGGAAAAGAAGATATTCGTAAGATACTGGAACAAGCCGAGAATAAGCAATCACCTCAGAATCACAGTAGGTACACCTGAAGAAATGGACGAGCTGTTTGAGGCTCTTAAGGAGATCCTGAAATGATAAAGGTAAGAACAGGAAAAGTTACACGTACTACACGTGAAACTGATATAAACATAACAGTTACCCTTGACGGAAAAGGCACTGCAAAGATCGATACAGGAATAGGATTTTTCGATCACATGCTTACAGCTCTTTCCGTTCACAGCGGTATCAGCATGGATATTAGCGTAAAGGGCGATCTTCACGTTGACGGACACCATACAGTAGAAGATACAGGTATCGCTCTCGGACAGGCTCTTGCAGCTGCTCTTGGCGACAAGTCAGGTATAAAGCGCTACGGTACTTTCTACATCCCGATGGACGAGTCACTTGCTATGACAAGCCTTGACATAAGCAACAGACCGTTCCTCGTATTCAACGCGGAATTCACCAATCAGAGCTGCGGAGGCTACGATGTGTGTCTTACAGAAGAGTTCTTCAGAGCTTTCGCCTTCAATGCAGGCATTACGATGCACATAAACCTCATGTACGGCTCAAACGATCACCACAAGTGCGAGGCTATCTACAAGTCCTGCGCACACGCTCTTAAGGAAGCAGTGGAGTTTACTGAAAGCGGAAAGACACTTTCCACGAAAGGAGTTCTCTGATGATCGCAATTATCGATTACGGTGCAGGCAACATTTTCAGCGTAAAGAATGCACTGGATTACTTATGTTTTGAAAACAAACTCACATCTGATAAAGATGATCTTATAAAGGCTGATGCTCTGATTCTTCCTGGCGTAGGCGCTTTTCCGGAAGCTATGAAGATGCTTGGAAACTCAGGACTTACCGATATTATCAAGGAAGAAGCAAAGAAAAAGCCGCTTCTTGGTATCTGCCTCGGAATGCAGATGCTTTTTGAAAAGAGCTTCGAATTTGAGGAAACAGAAGGCCTCGGTCTTATCGGAGGTAAGGTTGACAAAATAGTAGCCCCTGGCTATATCATCCCGCATATGGGCTGGAACAAGCTCGAAAAGCTTAACGACTGTCCTCTTATGAACGGTCTCGGCGACAACGAGTATGTTTACTTCGTTCATTCATTCCAGGCTTTCTGTGATGACGCAAACATTGCAGCATACTGTGAATATCCGGACAAGGTACCGGCTCTTGTAACAGACGGCAAATTCGTCTACGGTGCTCAGTTCCACCCTGAAAAGAGCGGAAGCACCGG
>JBGUVZ010000241.1:0-3952 GCA_045220685.1 Oscillospiraceae bacterium
TTTCCGGCGGACACATTTCCTATGCGGCAGCATCATACGCAAGGTGGTTTGGTCCTGTAAAGGAAGCGATTCTCCCCTACAGTTCCAAACAGGAAGATATAGATCCCGCCCTTCAGAACAGGCAGGACTACTTCGTCACTGACATGAGCATTCTTAATCCTTACACGCTCAAGGACACCGACAAGGATGACATGCTTCGCTTTTCGAACGACGAAATTAAACAGATGCTCTACGACGGAAATTCCGTAGCTGTGAACATCTGCTATGAAAACACATACAACGAAGAGACCTTCGGCCAGTACGATCCGTCAGGCAGTCAGGCAAACCACGGTGTTCTAATAGTCGGCTGGGACGACTATTACAGTTCCGGAAATTTTCTCGTCACCCCTCCGGGCGACGGAGCGTGGATCGTAAAGAACAGCTGGGGAAACGACTGGGGGGACAACGGTTATTTCTACGTTTCCTACTACGACACATCCATCACGGATGCCTGCTGTCTGAAAGCAGAAAAGACAGGCAGCTACCAGACCAACTACCAGCATGACGAGCTTTTCTGCACGGCAGCCATATCACCGGACAGAACAAGCAGAAGTTCCGGTTACATGGCGAATATTTTCACCGGATTAAAAGATGAATACATCACCGGAACGGGATTTTACACCACTGACAATAACGCAGAATACGAGATCACGGTCTACACTGATCTTAAAGATCCGAATGATCCGACATCCGGCACTCCTAACAAAGCGCAGTGCGGAACGGAGAAATATGCAGGTTATCACACCATCACCCTCGATGATCCGGTGAAGGTCGAAAAGGGAGAAAAATTCGCGGTTGCAGTCGGACTTAAAAATCAGGGCACTAACTGTCCGCTCCCTGTTGAAGCAGCAGTCGTGCTTATGGAAAACCGTTTTGCCGTAAATGTCAGCGAGATCTCGGAAGAGGAGATCGAAGACGGTACGGAAAAAGGTGAAAGCTTTATCAGCGTAAACGGTACCCGCTGGACTGACACTAAGGGAATGGAAATTGAAGACGTCTACAACAACCCGAAAATGCCTGACTCAAACGTCAAGTACTACGTGGGAAATGTCTGCCTGAAAGCCTTCGGCTCGGACAGTATCGAAGCAGAACCGGAAACTCCGGTGAAAACGAAGTCGGTACTTAGCTCACTTACAGTAAATAAAGACGAGATCACGCTTTGCGACGAAAATGAAGAACCTGTCACTGAACTCTATACAGAGATCACAGGTCCAAAAGACTACGCCGTGATCGTTACCTCAGGTACCGGAACAATTAAAATAAACGGAGAAGAAATAGTTTCCGGTCACGAAAGCGAAACGATATATCTCGACTTCGGTGAGAACATCGTTACCATAACTTCTGAGGAAGATGGCCTTGAACCAACGGAGTACACACTGACGATCATGAGAAACAGAGCCGCTCCGGACTATATAAACGAAGTAATTATATTTGACGACGAAAGCACCTCAGTTGTGTCGGCTGACGGTCATGAATTTGTATCCGGTGAAACCATTTCCGATTATCTCGGTGAGGAACTGAACGTCACCGAACCGGACCGTGAATATGTCATAGAGCTGGAACCGCGGCGCGATCTTGAGGCAGCCATAAGCGAGGACGCGCTTTACGTGGAAGGCGAAGTAATAACCGGCCTGTTCGGTTTCAAGGGAACCATGAACTTCAGTTCCGAGCCGGATATGTATGCGCCGCAGGATATCCACACCCGAATGACATCCCTGCTTGGCGAAAATGCATTCAGGGTCTATCCGAACCGGGATACCGATCTGTACTTCCAGATAGCTGCGACCGAAAAAGCACCGAAAAGTACGGTATGGCACGTCCACTTACCATACCAGCAGACAATCACTTCAAACAATATCAAGATGACCATACCTCAGAACAACTGGATCACATTTACGCTCGACTACGATGAAGGTGCAGTGATACAGTACAGGCTTACTCAGAAATATTCATCCGAAAGGCCGGGCAGAGACGATCTTTATCCGTACAAGACATTGAAAAACGGTGATATAGCATCCATCGAGGATCTTATACCGGGACAGACCTACTCACTCTACTTCAAACTCTTGTCAGACGGAAAGAATTTCGCTTCAGAAATAATGGAACGCGTTATCGTACTGCCGGGCGATGCACCTATCTGCAGTTTCAACTGTGAAAAGGAACGCATCATCTTTAATGAAAAGAAATATATCGCTTACGCTCCGGACGGACAGGAACTTAGATGCTACGATCAGGTATCTGACTACTCCGGCGAAGATATTACAATGATTGATCAGGACGGAACCGAAATACCGGTACTTGTTCCTGTAAGAAGGCCTGCTCCGTACATGACGCCAAACTACAGGCTGGGATATTTTGAAGGAGAATATCAGTATAACACGGACCTCAAATACGTTGTAAACAGAAAACACGCCTGTGACGCAACGCCCCTCGATCCGGATCAGCTTATGGACAAAGAACACCTGTTAAGGCTCGACAAGATATTCAGTTCTTCATACCGGCCGGGTGACACCTTATGTTTCTTCCATGAAGCGACTGAAACCGAATTTGCATCGGAATGCTACATGTTCATGATACCGGAACAGCCGGTCACTCCGAAAGAACGTCTGCAGATTTTAAACTACAGCGACACCAGAATAGAACTTGCTGCTTACGATGATCTTGAATACGGTATAAGATCAGATCTCAAGGACGAATTCACCTGGGGTTACGATTCGGTGTTCGAAGATCTCGAACCGGAAACGAGCTACATTGTTGCAGTCAGAAAGATCGGCGCGTACAACAAACCGTACGGCACTGCGGCCAGCACATTTATCACCACGCTGCCTGCCGATCATGACTACGGTGACTTAAACGGCGACAAGGCCGTCACAGCTATCGACCTGCTGATAATGAAGCGCATCCTGCTCATGAGCATCGAACCCGACCCGCTCCAGAAAATGAACGGCGACTTAAACTCCGACGGAGTTATAAACGTGTTCGACATGCAGAGGCTCAGTCAGAATATTGTAGGGTAACTTAAATAAACAGAATAAAACAAGGCGGATGACATCTCGCAATGAAATGTCATCCGCCGTTTTGTATTTTTATATTTATAAAAGCTGATTTATTAAGATCAGCACGGGGGACTTAATATGAGAGCGGGGGAACTCTCTTCCTTAAGATCGGCGCTTTATATTAAAGCAGCTTGTTTTTGAGTATGATAAGGTCAAGAATGTTTACTTTTCCGTCACCGTTTATATCAGCTGTACCTTCGTTTTTAGCAGTTCCGTAATAAACAGACATGAACGCTGCAAGATCCTTTGAATTTACAGATCCGTCTGAATTAACGTCACCTGTAACGTCTGCTGCAGCACCAGCTGTGACAGCATCAGCAGAATCTCCTGAAGAGTACAGTGCAGTGATGGTCGTTTCTCCGCTAAGCTCTATCTCTGCTGTGGCAGACTTAATAACGGTTCCGTCCTTGAGATTCCATCCTGCAAAGGTGTATCCTTCGGCAGGTGTAGCAGAAACGGTCACCGGATAATCGGAATAGTACTTGCCTGTATATTTTCCTGATGAGAAATCAGGCGTGAGTGTGTTTACCTTTACAGTGCCGCATTTGCTGTCGTTTGAAACAGTTACCGATGTAAGGCTTCCCTTGAGTCCTGCGGCATTCTTTAAATGAGATGTGGCTGAAGAATATCTTGAACCGAACCAGCTCTTTACTGTTGATACTGCACTTGAATAATTATTGCTGTTTCCGAAGAATTTCTTGAGAGTATCTGCCACCGGCTGCTTGTATATCGAATCGTATTCACTGATAAGAGCATTTACCTTGTTTGTATCGAAATTGTAGTTTGCGATATCCATGTAGACAGTTGCAAATTTCTGCTTGAATTCCGGATTTTTAAGAGCCGCCTTGAGGAGTGTT
>JBGUVZ010000242.1:0-4082 GCA_045220685.1 Oscillospiraceae bacterium
TGTACATTACCAGGCTCTTGGCGAACTCAAAAAAGAATATGTTACCGAAACTGTTTTCAAGCGCTACGAAATCGAAGAAATATAAAAATATAATGGGGCTGTTAAAAAACAGCCCCTTTGATTCGTAACAGATAGGTGTTCTGTATTATGATTTTATTAGAGTGTTATTTTTCAAATCAAACATTTTCCCGCGGTAGAAAACTGATTTAAGCATTCTGATTCCCGGTTCTTTTAACATATGAAGATCGCATATTGATCGAAATGTATCTTCATTGAGAACGGGTGAGTATAATAAGTAATCACTTCGGTGTATGTAAAAAGGATGATCACGATCTGAGGAAAATAGGTTTACCGGACTTGTAACATTTACAAGGTCATTTCTGTCGATATATAATTCCGGTTCGTATTTCTTTAAATATTCCGTAGCAAATATTACGCCGCAGTAATCAGCCCTGTATTCGCAGAGTTTATTCCATTTCGAACCGAAGTATTCCAGATATATTTTATATCTTTTGCAGAAAATGTACACGAGCAATAGTATCAGAGAAGTGGCAGCCATGATTTTGCAAAGAGTGAACTGCTTCAAGATAAATGATACTGCTGTTAAAAGAAACGATATCGGTAATACTATTTCCAGTAATGATGGCATATGCATCGGCTGGTTGTCCATATGTCCCAGTTCATGTCCGATTACGCACAGCAACATCTTTTTTAAAGCCGGATCAGTTGTGAAGTCGCCCCAGTTTCCGAATACTTTCAATGTATTTTTAGATATAGATGCGTTATAATATTCTTTTTCATCCGGAGCGTATTTGAAACGGATCTTTTTACCCGTAAGTTCTTCAATGTTCCTGCTGACAGTCTCCAGATATTCAACTCTGCGGTTATATTCATCTGTGTTGATATTATCCATAGATTTTCCTTTCTGACTGATGCGTCATAGAGGGCGGAAAAATATAATGAAACTACTTTAAGTATATATCAAAATATGGTAATTGTCAATGAAGTTTTAAAAGTATATATGAATTACTTTTCTGTTGCCTGAAAGACTGAAACGTGTTATACTTATAGCATGAGAAAAAACACAGGAAGGAGTAAAAATTGTGAAATTAAATATCAGAGCATCATATGACAGTTTCCGTGAACTCAGAGAAAACAATTCGTATTACATAGATAAAACTGATCTGATAGAAGAATTTCTTATCGAAAAATTTGATAAGGCTGTTCTTTTTGCACGTCCGAGACGGTTCGGAAAAACTCTGACAATGACAATGCTCCGGGATTTTCTTGATATCAGGCAGGAAAGCAGAGATATATTCGATGGTCTGAAAGTTATGGATAATGCAGTTCTTGTAGAAAATTACATGAACAAATACCCTGTAGTATTCATATCGCTGAAGGAAGTCTTTGGAAAAGATTTTAAATCAATATTCAGTTCTTTACGTATTGCCGTTTCGGATCTCTGTGAAGAGAATCGTTTTTTAGTCGAAGAAAACAATACGAATATAAGTGGAACGAGTAAATCATTATTTGCTAACCTCTGGAATCGCAGAGCCGAACAGCCGGATACCGAGCAGGCACTCGGTCTGCTTTGTCAGATGCTGAGAACTTATTATAACCGGAAAGTATTTGTAATAATTGATGAATACGATGTACCGATGGCAAAGGCACTTGGCAAGCCGGAATATGATAAAGTACGTGATATGATCGAGCATATGCTAAGTTATGTCTGCAAGACGAATGAAAACGTCAAAGGTGTTATTCTTTCAGGATGTCTTTATACCGTGAAAAACAGTACATATACTGGTGTAAACAATATCATACCGTATACAGTTCTTTCACCTGATTTCGCATCATCTATTGGATTTACCGATGATAACGTAAAGAAGCTCCTTGAAGATGCCGGTTTGTCAGACAGATATGATACTGTTTCAGAGTGGTATGACGGATACATCTTTGGGCGTGAAAAGATGTACTGCCCGTGGGATGTTTTATTGTATGTCCGTTCAGTACTTAACGGATCTTACAGTGAAGCAATGGGGCCGGAAAGCTACTGGGTAAATACATCGTATACAACACAGAATCTTATCCATGGTTTCCTCGGAAAAACTTCTGAAGTAAATGAAAAGTTTGAAAAACTGCTTGCCGGTGAGACTGTTAAATGTTTCGTAAATGAACATGTTCCGTATCATCTTATTCATGAAAACGGTGATAATCTCTGGTCAGCACTGCTTGAAACAGGGTATCTTTCAAAGGCTACAGAAGAACGAATGAAAGTCATGCCTCTCAGAATACCAAACAAAGAAATTAAAGAAGTGTTCCGACAGGAAGTATGGAATTTCTTTAACACCAAAATAGATAATGAATGTGTAAGTGATCTCATAGATTCACTGTGGTCAGAGAACACTGAAAGTGCGAAAGCTGCAATGAATCAGCTCCTTGAAGCAACGTTGTCTTTCTATCATGAGTACCACGAGTACAGTTATCATCTGATACTTGACGGATTCTTTACCGGATTGGGTTATATGGTGGATTCGGAAAAGGAGAGCGGATACGGAAGAACGGATCTGATAATCCGTGATCCTGGAATAAAACGATGCCTTATTCTTGAATTAAAGCACGTAAAAAAAGAATCAGAGATGGAAAATGCTCTGAAAGAAGCCGAAGACCAGATCTTTCGAAATAAATATGGAAGCAGACTTGTGTACGAAGGATATACGGAAATACTGCAGTACGGAATGGTGTTCTGTGACAAGAAGTGCATCATAGGAAAAGTATCGGCTAACTGATCAGAGAATGGAGTATTTTCCTTCGGAAAATCACCGATTACAGAGTAACAGACTGCGTGACCACATGGGTTATGCAGTCTGTTTTTCGTGCGCTGCCGAGCGATCGCTTATTCAATTATTCAAAAGGCACCCAACGGGTGCCTTTTCTGGGATAGTACGCCGATAGGCGTTCCATTTTAAGCGGATGCGCCTCTGGCGCAATTGAAAAAGCTGCTCAGAAATGAGTAGCTATAATAGAATGCTTTTGTATTTTCCAGTTGCGAAACTGCCGAAAATCCTGTATACTTATAAATACAATACCCCATCTGAAAAGGAGAAAATGAGATGAATAATGAAGTCGATACAAATATGGAAATAATGATGGTCCAGCTGTTATTTAACAGCAAGCCAAAGTCACCGACAGCGGATAAAGTTAAAAAGGCACTTGAAAAATATCTTGGTGATCTCGGAGAAATTCCGTATGCAGAACCGTCCGAGATGAGTTCCGGAGACATGTTTATGTTTCCGCTTGAAAAATATAAAGTAGTAACTAAGGATCATCCGGATGGCATTCCGGCTATGGCTGTATTTTTATCATCTGAGCCGGAATCCGAAATAAAACTGGATGAAATACAGCGCTCTCAGTTCTGGGATACTCCGGACGCTGAAAAGATAATAAATGAACGTAAATATACAGTACTTGTTCATACTATGCTTGGACTGGGCCTTACCTATCAGCAACAGGCCGAGATACTGCTTGCTCAGGTAGGTGCCGCTCTTGACTGCTATCCGGGCTGTACAGGAATATATGTAGCACAGAGCGGAAAACTCATTACCCCTGATAAATTTGAAGCTTTTAAAAAGTACAGTATTTCAGAGAGATTTATCGATCTGTTTGTCAATGCAAGATTCTTCAATATTTCAGATACAGACGAAATGGTAGTTGATACTCTCGGATTCTATGTTTTCGGCGCTGCTGATGTACAGATGCACTTCAAAAAACTTGATCCTACCAGTGTTGTAAATTACCTTTATAACATTGCGTCATATCAGTTCGACAACGGCTTCCCGATCCAGAGCGGTGAAACCATAGACAGCATAGATGAAAACGGAAATATTCAGATGAAACCGCAGTGGCCTGTGCAGTATGAAAACTCACTTATCGATCCGCCGAGAAGCGTTCTGGATATCAACTGCGGCAAATATGCCGGTGGAAAAAGATAAGACTAAAGGAATAAGAAATTTTGAAATATCAGAATATTACTCAGGCCTTATTTCTGAAACGACCAAACCGATTTATAGCTGAAGTTGAGT
>JBGUVZ010000243.1:0-2690 GCA_045220685.1 Oscillospiraceae bacterium
TGACGGTGAAATAAAATGTACGCCTCCGGCGTACTATCATAGCAATGGCACCTCTTTGAGGTGCCATTGCCTTTTCTGAAGCGGATACCTTCCCTGTTTCATTTACTGTAAAACCGAGACATTTTACTCTGATTACCCTTGATATTGTTATCACTTAAATGTTATAATAACTTGTATAGCACTGATTACGAAAATTTGCACAGCTTTACAAGGCGGCAGTTTTGTGATATCGATATACAAAGAACTGAAAGAATGGTGGAACAATGAAGATTGATCCAGTTGTAACTGATCATTTTTATACGACTCACACGTCGTTTATAGTAGACTTTAAATTCAATAATAACATTACAATTTTAACCGGTGATTCCGGAGAAGGAAAATCTGTAGTTTTTGGTTTTATCAAAGAGTGCATGGCAGTTGATGCAAAACTCGCCTGCTTTAACTACCTTGATATACAGAAAAATATATTCGATGAAATATCCAGACTTAATAACAAACTCATAGTTATCGATAATGCTGACATTCTCCTTGATAAAAAAACAAGAAAATATATTTCTCTTGATGAAAAAAATCAGTACCTGATCATAGGAAGAGATCCTTCAGATTTATTTGCGACAACTGATAATTTATTTGAACTGGTAACTGAAAAAAAGGAAGATATTATCGTTTTTAAACTTGAGCCTTTTTTCTAAATCATAACGCTGAAATAAAAGATTATTAAAACAATAATCCCCCGAAACGTATCAAACTTGATAACGTTCCGGGGGATATTTTTTTACAGCCATGCGTTGAGATCCGGATATGGGATAACGTCGCAGTGGGCAAGGCGGTTTCTGAATTTTCGCATTAGGGCCAGCTTGTCGTATTCAGGCTGGTTTATCACCTTATGACTGGTACAGAGAATGTACAGGTGTCCTATTTCAAGATCATCGGCTCTGTATATCTGCTCGCCGAGAAGGCTTGATATAGGGAGAAAACGTTCAAAATTTTTTTCATACTTGCATATCATGCCGCTTCTGAACTCCTCGATTTCCGGGAAAACAAGTCTTATCTGTGCGGACCAGACGGCAGATTTTACGTGCTTCTCAAGATTTTCATCTGTTAGGCCGTTCTCACTGTATAACCATTTCGCAGTTTCGTACGGATGCATAGCAAGCTGCAGTCCGGCGGATGCAAGTATTCCGGCTTTTTTTACATCGTTTTTTGCAATACCAGCGGCTATCTCTGAAATATACTGTTTCCGGCTACTGCTGCATTTTACTGAAGACAGCAGAGTGAGGCATAGCATACGGCAGTCGTAGTCGCTGACATACTCTTCGAAATCAAAGCATTCCATGAAGTCAGTGCTGAATGATTTTACTTTCTGGGAAACGAGAATGAAAATTCCTCTCTGGTCTGAATTTCTTGCGTTAAGATACTCGTTTACTGATTTCACCCATCTTGATGTATTGAACACACTGAGTCCGGTGATACAAACTATACGGCGATTGAGCCTTACATTGTCGTTGGCTGCGAGAAACTTTTCATAGCTTCCATGTGTTGCAGGCCAGTATTTTGAACGTTCGGTCTCACTGCAGAAATGATTGAAAAGATACAGACCCGGATCATCATCTGATTCGGAAACATCGTGGACTTCGAAAGAACGTTCGTCCGTTATCGGAAAAAGATGCTGTTCAAGGGTGTCGGTCATAACATTCTGCCACGGGACTTCGTCCGGAAAAGTCATTACGACCGATTTTCCGCTTAACAGAACATCTCTGGCGTCCTCCAGAAAGCGGACTGAATTGCTGAGTCTGGTCCACCATATCTCTTCTGTTCTCATCAGAGATCACCTACCTCTGTTACTGCCATAACATTTTCAAAAACATCGGTTTCTGAATCGGAGATTTCTTCTGGTGTAAATTCAGCATCTTCGAATGCTTCTGACACTTCAGATTCGGTTTCTTCAATTACTTCCGGATCAAATCCTTCTGATACGTCTGATTCTGCTTCTTCCGTATCTTCAGTAATCTCTGTTTCTTCTGATATTTCAACTGTCTCTGATTCAATCGTATCTTCGACTATTTCTGTTTCCTCTGAAACTTCAGTTGTCTCGGATCCATCAGATTCTTCGATAATTTCGGTTCCTTCTGATTCTTCGACTGTCTCAGATGTCTCAGGTTCTTCTATAGCTTCGGTTTCTTCTGATTCTTCGGCTGTCTCAGATACCTCAGGTTCTTCGATAGCTTCGGTTTCTTCTGATTCTTCTACTGTCTCAGATGTCTCAGGTTCTTCGATAGCTTCGGTTTCTTCTGATTCTTCGGATGTCTCAGATGCTTCAGGTTCCTCGATAGCTTCGGTTTCTTCTGATTCTTCTACTGTCTCAGATGCTTCAGGTTCTTCGATGATTTCGGTTTCAGCAGGTACTTCAGCTGTTTCATCTTCCTCGGGTTCTTCGACAAAATTTACTGTCATTTCTTTCAGAACGGAAAGCGCTTTCAGATAATGCACATTGCTTACTTCGTAATACGGAGTATCTGTTTCTTCATATCCGGCATAGTCTTTGTTACCGAGTACAGAAACAAGGCTCTTTCCGGCCATGCGTACACGGACAGGATCGCATTCTGTTTCAGAGAGGATCATTGTTAGCATTTCTTCACTCAGATGTATACCAGTATAGGCAAGCGGTGCTGTAAGGATACGGACAGCCT
>JBGUVZ010000244.1:0-8555 GCA_045220685.1 Oscillospiraceae bacterium
GCCGTATGGTGGCAAAAAAGTTCTACAAGGGAGATTATCAGAATGCAGAGCTTAAGTTTATCAGTTCTATTATAAGGAAGGTACGAAAGTCTCAGAACACTGATCCCGAAAGAGTTTTTCTTACACATGCGGGATGTCTGTTCAGAGAGATCGATATAATGCACAAGCGCTTTGAAAAGAGCGAACTGTTGAAGAATGTCTGCGTGGCAGAGTCATCTGCGGCAGTATCGTGTAACTGCGGTGCGCAGAGTGTAGGTGTGATATATGTAAAAAAGCAGTGATCAGGATATATGGCACTGTTCTCATAAAAAAACTAAAATACGAAAGGATGGTAACATGAAGCATCTTCTAATAGTTGACGACGACAAGACTAATCTCACAATGGCCCGCAATGCCTTAAGTGATGTATACAAAATTACCGCCGTACTATCCGGAGATCAGGCGCTTCGTTTTCTTGCTGCAAATATACCGGATCTTATTCTTCTTGATATCAATATGCCGGATATGGACGGCTATGAAGTTATGAATGCTATCAGGCAGGATGACAGGCTTCAGTATGTTCCTGTTATTTTCCTGACAGCAGATACGGAACCGGAAACTGAATGCCGCTGTCTTGAGGCAGGTGCGGTCGATTTCATAACCAAGCCGTTTACGCCTCCGGTAATGCTTTCGAGAATAAGCAGGATACTGGAACTTGAAGAACTCAGAAGCAGTCTCCGCCGCAAGCTTGACCAGAAAATACAGGAAGTTTCCGTGATGAAGGAACGTTCAAGTCATGACGGCCTTACCGGCCTTCTTAACAGAAATTCAGCGACAGAAGCTGTGAACAGCGTGCTCGGTTCTGCTGAAAAAGGCGCAATGTTCATGATAGACATGGATAATTTCAAGCTGATAAATGACGTTTACGGTCATGCTGCCGGAGATAATGTTCTTAAAATGTTTGCACGTACACTTGAAGATCATTCGTCAGCCGGAGACATACTCTGCCGTCTGGGCGGCGATGAATTTGTTATGTTCATAAAGGAAAACAAAACTGTCGGTGAACTCAGTGATATTGCAGGAGCGATAATAGAAGACCTTACAGCCAGAGTTCTCAATGCCGGATACAACACAGGCACAACAGTGTCCATAGGTGTATCACTGTATCCGACGGACGGCGATGACTTTGCTTCGCTCTGTCATTCTGCTGACAAGGCATTGTATTTTGTGAAGCAGAACGGAAAGGGCTCCTATCATTTCTATCGAGATGAAAAGGCAGTCGAGAATAAGCGTGCCGAAAATGTTGTCGACATAAATTATCTTAAAGCCTATCTTTCACGTTCAGACGCCAATAACGGTTCATATATCCTCAATCTTGAATCCTTCAGTCATGTGTACAATTTCATCAGGAGAATAGTCGAACGTAACGATAACGAAGTACAGACAGTGCTTTTCACTTTTACGTTTACGACAGAGCCTGACTGTGATTTTGAAAGTGTTCTTGAACTGTTCGAGAAAGCGATATTCACTTCACTCAGACGTGTGGACGTTTCAACAAGATATTCCGGAAGGCAGATACTTGTGGTGCTGATGAACACAGATCAGACCAACTGTGTTCACATTGCAGAAAGAATACTTAATGCTTTCCACAGCATGTACACAGGCCCTGAACTGGATATCCGCTACGAGACCGAACGTCTTGAACGGAAAAAATAATACTAAAGATAAGCAGATATATTCAAAGATCTGCCTGAGGACCGGGGAGAAATCCCGCGTTCACCTCATCACGCATTGGCATTAACAGAGTATAGGGATGAAGCAATGAAATTAAGAAAAAAAACAGGAGCAGCGCTGCTTACAGTCTTACTGGCGCTCATAATGGGCACAGGGTTTGTAAGTTCAGCTGAAAATGAGCAGGACGCTCTGGAAAACAAGTCGCTTGAAGAGCTCGATACTTTAAAAGTAAAAAACAATGTCCGGCTTGAAACGCTTCAGCGCGGTATCGAGCAGGCCAGAAAACAGTACGAGTCTGCTTCAAAGACGGAAATTTCCAAAAAAGAATACGCAAACAAGCTCGACGAGAAGATAGCCCTCAGAAATGAAAATCTGGAATGCACGGTTCGTCAGATAAACATGCTTGAAACTGAGGCGTACAACACAAACACCATGATCGAAGATATCGAAAATGAGATATCAGGATACCGTGAAGAGACTGATGAAGCTCTTGAGCTTTACAAGCAGCATCTTCGTATTTCGTACATGTCAAAGCCGGATAATCTTTCTGCTGTATTCATGGGTTCTTCAAGCTTTTCCGAGATACTTACAAGGGCGGAGCTTGTTTCAAGGATCGCAGGCAGGGACAGGCAGAATCTTGACACACTTGAAAAGAAACTCGAGGAGCTCAGTGTTCTGGACGAGCAGCTGAAGTTCAAGAAGCAGATAGTTGACGGAAATCTGGAAGCAGTATCTGCACGAAAGGCAGAGCTGGACGAAGAACTTGCGGAAATGAAGGAAGACTATGAAACAGTCCGCAGTGAGCTTGAAAAGATAACTGATGAAAAGAAAAAATACAAGGATGAATACGAAGCAAAGAAAGCTGCTGTTGAAGAGAAAAAGAACGAGCAGGATAAGATAACGAAGGCTATAAAGGAGGAACAGGCAAGACTCAAAGAGGAGATGGAAAAACTCGAGGAGGAAGCCAGAAAGCAGAAGACAATTCCGGGAGGCGTGAAGAAAAAATCTTCAGGTCCGAATCAGATAAATGTTTCTTCAAATTCCACCAACATGCTCTGGCCGGTTCCGGGGTATACAAGTCATTCAAGCTTCTACGGTTACAGAGAGTTTGACCAGAGTGACCACAAGGCCATAGATATACAGGGAAATCCGAATGACACCATTGAATTTGCGAAGATCTATGCTGCCGAGAGCGGTACTGTTGTCACATCGTGCAACTACTGTACACATTCCTACGGAAAGAATTACAGCTGCGGATGCGGCGGCGGATACGGCAACTACATTGTTCTTCAGCATGATGACGGCGTTTATCAGACGGTCTACGCACACTGCTACACCATCTACGTAACTGAGGGAGAACATGTAAGAAAAGGTCAGCTCATAGGACTGGTAGGCTCAACAGGATATTCAACAGGTCCTCATCTCCATTTTGAAGTAAGAAAGAACGGAGAGAAGACAAATCCGGACAGTTATACCTATATCAATTACGGATGATTTCGTCGTATTTTTGACGTTTCATCCGTAATTTGTTTTATTTGAAAAGCGTACAATTAATCATTCTGTAACCAATGATTCTGAATTGAAATTACTTTGTAACCGAATTGAAATAATTCACCTGTTTAATCATCAAATGTTGTATGATGTGTGCAAAAAACATAATGGAAATTTTCTGTATTAATATGTTGTAATATTGCACAGATAATGTTATAATAAATACAAGATTTTGATAATCATGTCGGTTTTGATAATGTAGCAGTCAAATGCTGACATGAAATGGGAATCAAATGGATTTTTAAAGAACAGGGGATGATTTTATGAGTTTATTCGGTAAGAAGAAATGTTGTGCGTGCGGAGAGAACATCGGGGCATTTTACAGAAAAAAGCTTCCATGCGGATTTGTCTGTGAAAAATGCAGCCATCTTATTTCACCGCTAGTCAAGTACACTAAGTTTACTGACGTGGACAGGCTTCTTGAACATCTGGAGTACAGAAAGGAAAGTTCCGAACTCCTTGAAAAGTTTCAGATCACACGCATCATCGGGGAAAAAGAGCGTATCGTGATTGACGACAAAAATCAGCTTGTTCTGTTTGCCACCGAAGGAGACAAGTGGACAAAGCGCCAGCCTGATGTAATTCATTTTGACCAGATCACAGGTTTTGATGAGTACATCGAAGTGATCGATTCCGGCGATTACTACGAAAGCTCGGAAGGAATCGAAAATGAAGTACCGAAGGGATATGTAAGCTGCAACTTCAGCTTCATTCTCACCATCGACTCGCCATGGTTCAGCGTAATGCCGATACAGATAAACCGTGACGAACTTATTACAGATGACATTAACTCGGCAGAATACAGAAAATACAAAGATATGCTCGATGAAGTAAAGGAAACATTCAGACCTTACTACAGAAGTGCAAGAAAGATAAGCTGATATTTTATGTTAGATAATGAAAATGAAATAATTTCACCCCTTTGGTGAGACCGGTTTTTATGAGTGGTCTTCTGAAGGGGTGTTTTTATTGTGAATGAAAAAATTTCGTGGGGCACGGGGCGAAGCCCCGTAATCCTCTCACTCCGTCAATCCGGCGAAGCCGGATTGACGACGTAATCAGTATAAAGGAAAAATTCATTTTTCGTTTACAATAAGAAAGATATGTGGTAAAATAATATTTGTGATATTTTAAAAAATTCTTTTATGCGTTTATTATAATAATTCGGAGGAAAACGATGAAATACCTGAAAAAACTCATACCAGTTTACGCCGGATTTCTTCTGGCTGTGGTACTTATCTACTCAAAGTTCGGACTTCATCTTATAAACGGCAATCCTCTGCGCACAGTGGCAGGGATCGTTATCATGCTCCTTATGATAGGTCTTCTGTTCTACCTGACACTCAGCGCACTGCATGCAGCGAAGATAGACGAACTTCCTGCTATAGAAACAAAGGCTCCTGTGTCCGAAGATCAGAGGCTTACTGAATTCACTGATTTTTATAAAAGAATGGGGAGTGCCAATCTCGGTCCGTTTGAACAGAAGAAAAAGGAGATATATGATCTCTGCGTCAGCATGAAGCAGAAAAACGACAATCTTCACAAGCTGCTCCGCGAGTCATTTTCGACCGAGGATCTTACCTACAATACTTACATGAGTACGCTTAACGAGGTAATGAGGATCTTCAACAACAATCTCGGCGGAATAAAGAAGCGTATCGAGGTGTTCGACTATAATGAGTGGAAAAATGACAAAAGCGACGAGCATGCGACCGCTTACATTTCCGAGGTCGAAGATCTTTATAAAAAGAATTACGTTGTTATTGACCATATAGATGATCTGATGCATGAGCTTGTAAACCTTGACGACATCTCGGATGTTCCTCTGGAAAAGGTGAACAGGCTTATCGAACAGACTCAGGATTACAAGAAAATAAAAGAAAGGCAGTGGTAAAATGAAAAAAGGTCCGGTTATAGCGGCATGCGCCGTAATTTGTCTTATAGGTGCTATACTTGGTATAGTTCTTGCAGTTACAGGAAATGAAGATAACGTTGTCGATAATGGAAATGGTGATACTATAAGAGTTATCTCATCTGAAGAGGCTCTGAAAGTATTCTCAAAGGCAGCAGGCAAGGTAAGAGTAACAGAAAACCACGCTCAGAAGGGCGTTGTTTCATACGATTCAGTTTCGTCAAAGGAAGAACTTCCTGACATTGAAACATCTTATCCGCTTGTTGTGGATCCTGCAGGCAAACAGCTTGTAGTCGAAATTTTCAGTTCACCTGAAAAGGCAGGCTCAGGTACAGACGGATGGCTTAAGGAACTTGCTGAAGAGTTCAACGACAGCAACCAGCAGATTGGCGGAAAATCAGCCGGAATCGCTCTCCGTTCAGTTTCTTCCGGTACTCAGATAGACTACATTGAATCAGGCGTGTACGTACCTGATGCTATTACACCTTCCGCTTCAATGTGGGCAGATATGCTTGAATTCAGCGGCACAAAGCTCGAGACTATTTCTGAAAGAATGGTCGGAAACGTTGCAGGTGTTCTTGTAGACAAGCAGACTTATAAAAATCTTGAAACAGAATACGGCACAGTTGATATTCAGACGATAATCACAGCAACTGAAGAAGGCAAGATCACAGCCGGATATACAAATCCGTTCTCAAGTACTTCAGGACTTAACTTCCTTGCAGCAACTCTCTACAGCTACGACAAGGCAGATCCGTTAAGCCAGACAGCTGTTGACGGCTTCAACAAGTTCCAGAACAACGTTCCGTTCGTTGCCTACAACACTCTCCAGATGAGAGACGCAGCTGGCAACAACACTTTCACAAGCTTCATTCTTGAATATCAGGGCTATTACAATAACATAGACCTTAAGAATAATTACGAATTCCTTCCTTACGGTATCAGACACGACAATCCGCTTTATGCAATAAAGGGTATATCAGCTGACAAGATGGATCTGTTAAAGGCATTCAATGATTACTGCTCAACTGATGCTGCAAAGAAGCGTTCAACTGATTACGGATTCAACCAGCTCGACGACTACAAGGACAGCATTCCTGCAACTGACGGACAGAAATGGTCACAGATGCAGAAGGTCTGGAAGAAGAACAAGAATACAGCAAAGCCTATCGCTGCAGTATTTGTTCTCGATACATCAGGATCAATGTCAGGCGAGCCTATCAATGCGCTCAAGAGCTCACTTACAAACAGTATCCGTTACATCAACACAACTAACTATGTCGGTGTTGTAAGCTATTCATCCGACGTGAACATCGACCTTCCGATAGGTGTTTTCGATATTAACCAGCAGGCACTTTTCCAGGGAGCAATTGATCAGCTCCAGGCTTCTGGAAGCACAGCAACATATTCAGCACTTGCTGAAGCATCCATCATGCTTGATGAATTTATGAAGACAACACCTAATGTTCAGCCAATGATCTTCCTTTTAAGTGACGGCGAGCAGAATGTAGGTGCTTCATTAAGCGAGATCACTCAGGCAGTAAAGAGCCTTAAAATGCCAATCTACACAATTGGCTACAACGCTGATCTTGATGAACTTAAGAAGATATCATCTATCAACGAAGCGGCAAGCATCGATGCTGCAAATGACGATGTTGTTTACCAGTTAAAGAATCTTTTCAATGCAAATCTGTAAAAGGAAAATATATGTATTCCGTTGAAATGAAAAATGCGGTCGCATCTGCACAGAGCTGTATAGATATGTGCTGCGGACCGCAGAATGTTGCAGTTAAATCGGCTGAATATATTTCAGCCTTTGCAAAATATCTTGATGTGCTTGATCCGTCAGGGATCGACTTCATGAAGAGCGGTTTTTTTGCCGGTATCCGTATAAAAAAATACTGGCAGCTTTTTTCTGAGCATTACAGCAAGGTTCAGACTATAACCGAAGAACTGAAGAAAAACAGACTTATTGCTGAAAATACGCTTACTACACTGAAAAGAGAGCTTGTGGCCTATCAGGCGGCACTCGACAGTTTTATGTCCGGATTTTCAGAAAATGCTGACGCGGAACTTCTTGATCAGAAGATGGTCGCACTGAATATGAAGGGGATACTTGAAAACACAGTCACCGAGTATACAGCTCTGACGGAACGGCTTGCCGGAATAACCACAACGGCGGCAGACGTGTTCACCAATGCTGTTCTGATCGCAAGGGTGAATTACCAGATAAACCTTACAGGCGGTGAACTGACAGGAGGAGCTTCCGGAACAGCGGATATAGCAGGATTCCGAAGCGGCTTCAGCAGACTGTACAGCATGTGCAGATAAATCAGGAGACAAATAAAAATGGAATTAAACAGAAACTTTTATCGTCTTCATGCGAAAAAAATAGATAACATGAATGAGGAAGAGGAACAGCCGGAAGAAGTTCAGCCTAAGAATGAAGAACATATAAACTTTATTTCTTATGTTGAAAAAACAATGGAGACTTTTGAAGAAAAGCCTTTCTGCGATGTTGATGCGCTGGTGTTCTCATGGCTTTCGTACATTGATTTTCCGGAAAACTGTATTCCGGACGACGCAGTACGGTTAGGTGATTTATATAAGGCTGAGCTTTTTGAACAGATGTTCAGGACAGCAGTTGCCTATGATGAAACAAAGGCACTTTTCTGCGCAGCTGCAGCAAGCCCGCGTTTCCGCGACATAGGCGTGAGCCATTATGTCAGCCGTCTTGATCCGGAAACACTCAAGCAGTTTTCTGCTGTTAATTTTCATATTTCAGATAAATTAAGGTTTGTGGCTTTCCGCGGTACGGACAAGTTTATTGTCGGCTGGAAAGAAGACCTCTGTCTTGCACTGGCAGATCCTGTGGAATCACAGAAGTCATCCGTCCGTTATCTGACCCGCTGCGCCTCAGGCTTTGACGGTGAGATAATAACAGGCGGACATTCCAAGGGCGGTAATCTTGCAATCTTTTCAGCTGCTTTATGCGACGAGTCCATAAGAAACAGGATCTCGAAGATCTATTCGTTTGACGGTCCGGGTCTGGATGATGAGGTCAACGGAGAGCTTATCGACCAGATATATGACAAGGTCGTTAAATTTGTTCCGCAGTCATCACTTATCGGGCTGTTAATGGAAAAGCATGAGGATTATCGTATAGTAAAATCAGACGGCCGCGGATTCTCGCAGCATATGGCATTTTACTGGCACATAACTCCTGAAGGTGAGTTCGATTTCACTGACGATCTTACCTACGACAGCCGTATCCTGAAAGTTTCAGTGAATAAGTGGATCGGGGATATGAATTACGAAGAACGCTCAAGGATCATACAGTCTCTGTTCGAGCTTTTCAACACAACAAATGCCGAAACTC
>JBGUVZ010000245.1:0-8036 GCA_045220685.1 Oscillospiraceae bacterium
TTGATATCCTTGAGTCTGACTGTTTTCCCGTTTATTTTGTATTCGCTGTCACCGTTGCGGTAGATCTTACGTGTAACGGCAACTTCACTGTCATCTGTACCGAGTTCGCCGGTGCTGTTGTCTATCGTAAGTGTAACAGACGCAAAACCGGCCGGTTTTCTCGCTGTAGTACCGGAAAAAATAACATCTTCCATCTTGTTGCCGCGAAGCGTCTTGGTGGACTGTTCCCCGAGCACCCATCTTACCGCGTCACCAATATTACTTTTTCCGCTGCCGTTAGGCCCTACTACACCTGTAAGTCCCTTGTCGAATGAAAGTACGACTTTATCCGGAAAGGACTTGAAGCCGTGGAGTTCAAGTGATTTTAAATACATTTATTTCTTCCCTCTGGTCCGAAGGAACGATCTTTATCCTGATCCCCTTCTGACTGAAATATTCAATGTTTGAACGTTTCTGTCCGGTCACCTTGCTTACGAGCTCAGGTCTGACCTCGATCCTGTACTCCCCTTCACAGCAAAGCATTCCGTCAAGAATGTTTCTGTATTTCCGGCTTTCACACAGTTCTCTGAATGCCGGATGATAATATCCGCCGGCCATTTCCCCTTCGACCGTTTCAGATGCGTGAAGTCCGCATTTTATGATCCTTATACCTGCCGCCTCAAACCGCTCCATGTAATCACAGCAGTATCCCACCATCTCGTCAAGGCTGTAAGTCCTGTACTCACCGGATCTGTACAGTTCCGCAAGCTTCGTTCCCTCAAGTATGACAGTCGGGTATATCCTTACGGTATCAGGCTTAATGGCTATGATCCTGTCTGCCGTCATGCTGTCCTTTTCAGGAGATGAACCGTAAAGTCCGGTCATCATCTGATGGCCAAGCTCAAAGCCATATTTTCTTATGAGTTCAGATGCCTTTACCACATCTTCAGAACTGTGTCCGCGTTCATTGAGACGAAGCACTTCATCGTCCATGCTCTGACATCCGAGTTCAATAGCTGTAACACCGTAGCGCTTAAGGCTATCGAGAATGTTTTCATCAATACAGTCCGGCCGTGTTGAAACACGTATACCGCCGAAACCGTCTTCGCCTAAAAAATCCTGAACACTTTCGAGAAGTTCATTGCGGTAGTCTTCCGGAACGGCAGTGAAGCTTCCTCCGAAAAACGCTATCTCACAGTTTTTCCTGTCCTTGATGTACGAAAGCGCTTCAAGACAGGTCTTCCTTACCTCTTCACCCGTCGGCGGCTTCATCGCACCGCTTATGGTATGCTGGTTGCAGAAACTGCACATGTGCGGGCAGCCGGTATGCGGAATGAATATTGAAATATTACTGTGCTTCATTGTAGCCCATGAGCTTAAGTGCTTCCTTGGCAGCCATCTGCTCTGCTTCCTTCTTGCTGCGTCCGACACCGACACCGATCACGTTTGAGTTAAGGCATACATTTACTGTAAATGCCTTGTTATGATCCGGACCTGTCTGGTCAGCTATAACGTACTCGACCTTTTCCTCAGGATTCTGCTGGATAACTTCCTGAAGAATAGTCTTGTAGTCACTGAACGCTGCGTTCTTCTGTGCTTCAAGATCTTCCGGAATGAATCTGAGAATATGTGTTCTTGCAGCCTCAAGTCCTCCGTCAAGGAATATTGCTGCAATAAGCGCTTCAAAAGCATCGGCGAGTATTGAAGCTCTTTCACGTCCGCCTGTATTTTCCTCGCCTTTTCCGAGAAGAAGATACTTTCCGAGATTTATCTTCTGCGCAAATATGTGAAGAGATTTTTCGCATACCAGCGAAGCTCTTATCTTTGTAAGCTCGCCTTCAGGAAGATGCGAAAAATGTTCGAAAAGATACTGTGAAACAACGATGGAAAGAACGCTGTCACCTAAGAACTCAAGGCGTTCGTTGCTGCGGCGGTTCCTTCTGCATTCGTTTGCATATGATGAATGGGAAAGAGCTTCATGAAGAAGCTTTTTATCCTTAAAAGTGTATTTTATACTTTCTTCAAGTTCGGTCAAATCACTCTGCTCCCTTCTGCATTTCAAGATAAGAGGAGATTCGTTCTGAAACTCCTGTTTCAACGCACTCCTTGGCCTGGCGGATCGCATTGTAGAATGCCTTGCCGTCCGAGCTTCCGTGTGCTTTTATAACTGTACCTGAAATACCCATGAGAACCGCACCGCCGACTTCCGAATAGTCCATCTTCTTTTTGAAGTCATTTACCTGATCCATAAGAAGACCGGCAGCAAGTTTTGTCTTTAAGTTCTTAGTGAGCATTCCCTTAAGAGTCTTTGCAAAGTAAAGTCCCATGCCCTCGTAAAGCTTGAGAGCAATGTTGCCTGTGTAACCGTCAGCCACGAGAACATCGCACTTTGAGAACGGCATGTCACGGGCTTCAATGTTTCCGACAAAGTTTACCGGAGACTTTTCAAGAAGCTTGTATGTCTCGATCTCGAGTTCACGGCCCTTGGTCTCTTCGGCACCGATATTCAGAAGACCTACTCTCGGCTCCTTTATGCCCATTACCTTTTCCATGTAGGCTGAACCCATGAGGCCGAACTGAACAAGTGCTTCCGGACGGCATTCTGTATTTGCACCGCCGTCGAGGAGCATGAAGTATCCGTCCTTTGCAGGCATAATCGGAGCAAGCGCTGCACGCTTTACGCCTTTGAGTCTCTTGGCAATGAATGTGGCACCTACAACAAGTGCGCCCGTGCTTCCGGCACTTACAAAAGCGTCGCCCTTTCCGTCATGAAGAAGTCCGAGACCAACAGCCATTGAGCTGTTCTTTCCGCTCTTGATGATCTCGGTAGGTTCCTCGTGTATGTCGAAAACAGTATCAGCATGAACAACATCGATACCTGTAAGTACGAGGTTATGCTTTTCAGCTGCTTCGTTTATAAGCTTTTCATCACCTACGAGTGTTATCTTTACACCGAGGTTCTGAACTGCAAGTATGCTTCCTTCGATGACCGCATCTGGGGCATTGTCACCGCCGAATGCATCTACTATTACATTTATCATATTAAAAAATCAAACTCCTGATCACATTTCTGCTGCTGCCATGAGCTCTTCCATCTTTTCAAGAGCCCTGTCTGCGTACATCTGGTACTTTTTCTTCTTGTCCTTTATACGCTCCGGCAGCTCCGGAAGAATTCCCATGTTTGAGCCCATAGGCTGGAAGTTTCCTTCATTAAAGCTGTCACTTATGTAGAGTGAAAGCGCACCTGTCATAGTCTCACGAGGCATGACGAATTCACTCTTTCCGCTAAGTTTTCTAGCAAGATTAAGTCCTGCCATTATTCCGCTGGCAGCTGATTCGACGTAGCCTTCCACACCGGTTATCTGCCCTGCAAAATACAGTCCCAGCTGCTCACGCATCTCGAAAGTAGGCTTTAAAAGCTTCGGGCTGTTTATAAATGAGTTTCTGTGCATTACACCGTAGCGGACAAACTCAGCATCCTTAAGTCCCGGAATAAGAGAGAACACTCTTTTCTGCTCGCCGAATTTCAGATTGGTCTGAAATCCCACAAGATTGTACATTGTACCTTCGCGGTTTTCCTTACGGAGCTGAACAACTGCCCACGGACGCTTTCCTGTACGCTTGTCGGTAAGGCCAACAGGCTTCAGAGGACCGAAACGCATGGTATCCGGACCGCGCTTTGCAAGAACCTCAACAGGCATGCATCCTTCGTACACCTTGAATGATTCCCTGTCGAATTCCTTCAGCGGAGCTGATTCCGCATTTACAAGCTCGTTATAGAAGATATCGTACTCTTCCTTTGTCATAGGACAGTTTATGTAATCCGCATCGCCCTTGTCGTAGCGTGATGCGAAGAAAACAATATCCGTATCAAGGCTGTCAAACGTAACTATAGGAGCAGCCGCATCAAAAAAGCTTAAGTAATTTCCGCACTTCTCCGCAATGGAATCTGCAAGCGCACCGGAAGTAAGCGGTCCGGTAGCAATTATAACATTGCCCTCCGGAACGGATGTCACTTCTTCGGAAATGACCTTTATGTACGGATGTTCCTTTATTTTCTGTGTAACAAGGTCGGAAAACTTAGTTCTGTCAACGGCAAGCGCCCCGCCTGCTTCAACAGATGTCTCCTCGGCACACGGTACGATCAGTGAGCCTAAGCGTCTCATTTCCTCCTTGAGAAGGCCGCAGGCAGAATCAACTCTTGCAGCCTTGAGGGAATTTGAGCAGACAAGCTCAGCCATACCCTCATAATGATGAGCCGGAGAAAACTTCACCGGCTTCATCTCGTAAAGTTCAGTTTCGATACCGGCATTCGCAAGCTGCCAGGCCGCTTCACAGCCAGCCAGACCTGCACCTATTACCTTTACCGCCATTACAGACCTCTCTCGTAACCGCATCCCGGTTTTTCACAGAGTATCTTGCCGGCTCTGCCGCCCTTCTTGAACAGAGTGGATCCGCACTTAGGACATGTATCCTCGATAGGTGTGTTCCATGTCATGAAATTACACTCAGGATACTTTTCGCAGCCGAAGAAGTTTCTGCCCTTCTTTGACTTCTGTGCGATAACTGTATTTCCGCAAAGAGGACAAACGCCCTTGGTAGCCTGAACTATCTTCTTTGTGTTTTTGCAGTCAGGGAAACCGGAACATGCAAGGAACTTGCCGAAACGTCCTATCTTGATGACCATGTTTTTGCCGCACACATCACAGACAACGTCAGTTTCTTCACTCGGTATCTTTACTCTCTTGCCTTCCATGGCAACTTCGGCCTTTGCAAGTGTAGAGTCAAAATCCTTGTAGAAGTCCTTCAGTGTGCTCTTCCAGTCCTTTTCACCGCGTTCAACATCGTCGAGGTTGGTTTCCATGCTTGCAGTGAATTTTGCGTTTACTATGTTAGCGAAGTGGTCCTTCATGAGTTCCGTTGTAACTTCGCCTAAAACTGTCGGTTTGAGCTGCTTGCCGTCACGTTCTACGTACATACGTGATGTGATGGTCGTGATAGTCGGAGCATATGTACTCGGACGGCCAATACCGTTTTCTTCAAGTGTCTTGATAAGTGTAGCTTCAGTATATCTTGAAGGCGGCTGTGTGAAATGCTGGTTTCCGAGAAGCGACTTAACCTTGAGAATATCGCCTTCTTCAAGCGGCGGAAGTTCCTTGTTCTCCTCTTCGTCAGCAGATGTATCCTTTGATTCAACGTGAACTACTGAAAATCCCTTGAACTTAACTGAATAGCCTGATGCTGTGAAAGTGCAGTTTCCGGCATTTATCTCAGCTGAAACTGTATCAAGAAGTGCATTTGCCATCTGGCTTGCAATGAATCGCTCCCAGATGAGCTTGTAGATCTTGTACTGATCAGTTGTAAGGCTGTTCTTTACGCGTTCAGGATCAAGTTCCGGCATTGAAGGTCTGATAGCTTCATGCGCATCCTGAGCGTTTTTCTTTGACTTGTATTCACGCGGTGACGGCGGCAGATACTCCTCACCGTACTTGTTCTTTATATATTCGGCAGCAGCCTGTTTAGCTTCTTCGGAAACACGAAGGCTGTCTGTTCTCATGTAGGTGATAAGACCCACAAGGCCGAGTTCTTCTATTTCAATACCTTCGTAAAGTTCCTGGGCAGCCTTCATTGTTCTTCTCGCCTGGAATCCCATACGGCGTGAAGCTTCCTGCTGCAGTGTCGATGTGATATACGGCGGAGCAGGCTGTCTCTTGGTAACTCTTTTCTTTACCTTTGTAACCTTGAACTCTTCATTTTCAAGTGTTGAAAGAATGCTGTTCGTTTCGGACTCGTTCTTTAAGTCCACCTTCTTGGTATCGATGGAAGCGAGCTTTGCAGAGAATACCTTTCTGCTTGACGGTGCTGTAAACTTGCCGTCAATGCTCCAGTACTCCTGTGTCACGAACTTTCTTATCTCGTTTTCACGGTCAACAACAAGACTTACAGCAACAGACTGAACACGTCCTGCTGAAAGTCCGCGCTTTACCTTTCTCCAGAGGAACGGACTGAGCTTGTAGCCGAGAATACGGTCAAGTATTCTTCGTGCCTGCTGCGCATTTACAAGATCAATGTTGATCTTGTGCGGATTGCTCATACCGGTCTGTACACCGAACTTTGTGATCTCGTTGAACGCAACTCTGTTGTCTGTGTTCAGGTCAAGATCAAGCATCTGCGCTATATGCCATGATATAGCTTCACCCTCGCGGTCCGGGTCAGTTGCGAGATATATCTTGTCGCACTTTTTTGCGTACTTCTTTAATTCCTTTATAACATCCTCTTTACCCTTCATGTCAGTGTAAATAGGCTCAAAATCATTTTCAAGATCAACACCGATCTTTGACTTCGGAAGATCTCTTATATGTCCCATGGACGCGATTACTTCGTAACCTGGTCCCAAATACTTCTTTATAGTCTTTGCCTTTGCAGGAGACTCTACAATTACAAGATCAGACATTTCTTTCTCCTTTTTTCTCTGTAGGTAGACAACTGTAATATACAATTATATAGTATATATGATTTATTTTGATTTGTCAAAAGTTTTTTACGATTTCAGGGTATAAATGTTTCCCGGCAGAGATGCCACAAATCCGGAGATCTCCAGATCAGTAAGTTCGGTAAGCAGATCAGGCATATCAATCCCGGACTTTTCGCACAGCTCATCCACATGGTGATCGTGTTTTAAAAGCAGCTTGACAATTGTCTTCTGAGTTGCTGAAAGCGATGAAAGATCGAATTTCGGAGTCTTCTCTTTCTTTACAGTGCTCTTTCTGCTTTTCTTCGGTTCATTATCCGCAGATCCCGTTTCGCTTCCCCTCGGAGAACTGAATTCATCCGACGGTTTTACCGGTGAAAGCCTGTGTGAATAGGTGGTACAGTATTCGTAGATTATGTCGAGATGACTGAATACCGGAAATGCTCCGTCACGCAGATATTTGACAACGCCTTCAAAATTCCTGTCAAAAATGTCGTGAGGAGGCAGACAGAAAACGTCTCGTTCCTGTTCGATGGCTGATTCTGCAGTTATCAGCGCGCCGCTGTGGAGCGGTGCTTCAGCCACAAAAATTCCAAGTGAAATACCGGAGATTATCCTGTTTCTTAAAGGAAAATTCTTTCCCAGCGGAGGTGTTCCCGGCGGATATTCTGATATGAACACGCCGTTTTCCGCAAGGTCTTCGTAAATATCTTCATTATCCTTCGGATAGATAACATCCACTCCGCAGCCAAGTACAGCGACCGTCTTTCCTCCCGCAGACAGAGCTCCCCTGTGGGCAGCAGAATCGATCCCGGCTGCAAATCCGCTGACTATCGTAAATCCTACCTTTGCAAGTTCAGCCGATATCTTTCCGGCTGCATTTCTTCCGTATGCGGAAGGATATCTTGTTCCGACCACACCTAAAGTAAGTTCATCGTTGAGGCAGGAAAGATCACCGTAGGCGTAAAGCACTGCCGGCGGATCATAAATCGTTTTCAGTTTTGACGGATAATCGTCGTCATCCGGAGTGAGAATAAAAATATCCTTTTTCTCACACTCTTCAATAACAGACTCCGCCTTTTCCTTCGTCCATATCGAAAACTGCTTCTGCTCATACGGCTTCAGCGGTATCTTTGCCTCCCATACCCCACGGTAGACCTCTGCAGGGCCGCCGTAACGGTGGATAAGTTCCCTGAGTTCATGCGAAGCCGGTCCGAAAATGCCGGCAAGCATGATCCAATACTGTTTTTCGTTCATATTTCTCCTCTTGTTTCCGCCCGTAATTCAGTAAGTTCACGTAAATCACTTATCTGTATAAAGACAAGCTCCTGTTTGTTATTACTGATGTTTACTGTTTCCGGACATTTCCCACATAAAAATACCTGTGGCCATTGCGGCATTCAGTGAATTTATGTGGCCCGACATTCTGATAGTTGCTCTGACTGTGCACCGTGATGAAATTTCAGCCGGAAGACCATTGCCTTCGTTTCCGATAAATACGGCACATCCGCCGTCAAACGTGATCGTTCTCAGATCTTCGGCGTCCTTGTCAATGACCGCCGCATAGCTCTTTATACCGTTTGTT
>JBGUVZ010000246.1:0-2022 GCA_045220685.1 Oscillospiraceae bacterium
CTATCGTTATGACCCTCTCATTAGGCCCTATATACGCTGTCAGAGCGTTTAAGAAGGTAGTTTTTCCGGATGATGTGCCTCCGCTTATAAAAACGTTGTATCCGCTCCTGACAAGTGCTGCCAGATCTTCTGCGCATTCACGGGAAAGACTTGCGCATCCGACGAGCTCATCCATCTCTATTTCCTTTTCCCTGAATTTACGTATTGTCAGGATAGGCCCGTTCAGCGCAATGTTCCGAAGTACTCCATTTACTCTGAATCCGCTCGGCAGTCTTGCATCAACGATGGGGTTCGCTTCGTTTATTTCTCTGTGCACATCTGAAGCAAACATCCTTATCATCTCTTCAAGTTCCTCACAGGAAGTAAAGGCATCGTCGATCCTCATGAGCACTTTTTCCCTTTCGACATATATCCGGTCAGGACCGTTGACCATTATCTCGTTGATAAGCGAATCTTCCAGCAGTTCGGTCAGTATCCCGTATCTGCCGCTCAGCCTCCTGCGCATGCTGTCTATTATCATTACGGTCTCATGTGAATTTGTTCTGAGAGAGATCGCGGATCCGAAGAACTCATCCTCGCACTTTGTGAGTATTTCTTCTGCTGTTGGCGGCTGATCGTTTTCTGTGATCCACTTCCTTACCGTTTTTACGATCTGATCTATTTCATTCCCGTATTTTCTAACTGTTTCTGCCCTTGATACTTTCATCGTCGCCTGCTCCGAATATCCGCTTAAGACATTCGTCCATTGTTATAACGTCTTCAGTGCCGCCGGTAAGCTTTAGCCTGATAAGCTTCTCCATGGAGTCTTCTCCCAGCATTTCCTCAACACCTGTAATCCTTCTTCCTCTTTCAAAGAAAACAATGTTTTCAGATTCCTTCATTACCACAATGTTTTCGGGTCTGAAGCAGCTGGCTGCATCTGCGATTATGGTGTCGTATTTCTTTGAAAGCCCGAATATCAGTGTCCTGAGTTCATCTTCGTCGAGATACGCCACAGGATTGCGTCCTTTTCCAAGAAGCAATGAAGAGACACCATAGCTGTCAGTATATGTAACGCCTTCAAGGCCGTTTTCTCTGCCGCATTGTATTGAGTAAAGAAGCCTGGAAAGACTGTTTGCTTTAAGAGTGTCATTTACCCCATAATCATTTATGTATGACAGAGGCAGTATAAGCACGCTTCCGCCATGGGAATAGATGATCTGACCCGCAAGAGCCCTGCAGCGTTCTGATGAATAGGAATCCGACTCACAGCATACCGTGATCAGTTTTGCTGAATGGTCAATACCCGGTCCCATGCCGTGCCAGCGGTTATAAACAAGAGAAAGTTCGGATATCATTTCAGGAATGCTGCTGAACTTAAAAACAGTATTGCAGTCATTTCCTTCTTCTTTTTCAGAAGATATAAGAAATACAGTTCTGGGCTTTAAAGCATTCAAGACCTTGCTGTCCAGCTCTTTTGGAGGAATATCAGTAAGTATCACGCTCCCGGATGCTTCTTTAACGTTGTTTCCAATTATATTTACGAATATATCATTATCGTAAGATGATAGTTTGTGTACCAATGCATCCCTGTATTCTTCATCTTTTATCATCACTCCGAGTCTCATTACGCTCCTCCTGTGACCCTAACTATACGGAAAAGAGAACCAAAAAACTGTACAGATATTGCCATAGAAAAAATGCAGGAAATCGTGAGAAATAAGACGTTTTTCAGACATAAAAAAAAGAGCCTCCTCTGCTCTGCTGCAAAGGAGACCGTTAATGGTGCGGACGAAAGGACTCGAACCTTCACGCCTAAGCACAAGAACCTAAATCTTGCGTGTCTGCCAGTTCCACCACGTCCGCGTATTGCAACAAGGGGGACTGCAGGCGAAGCCTGTGGTGGATTCCTTATTGCCACAAGTTTTTTAATAAAAAAAGGAATCCTCAGATTCCCCTTCGTAATGGTGACCCCACCGGGACTCGAACCCGGGTTACCGCCGTGAAAGGGCGATGTCTTAACCGCTTGACCATGGGGCCTAA
>JBGUVZ010000247.1:0-9919 GCA_045220685.1 Oscillospiraceae bacterium
GTCCTCACAGATTCAGCGGATATCTCCTATGTGATACTTCTGGCTCTTTCGGACAGATCGGTTGACACGATCATCGAAGATATGACCGCCTGCCTTGATTATCTGAAAAAAGAATTAAAAATAAAGATCGGCTCTGATTCCATACAAGGTTTAAGCGAGATACTTGCACTGACAGATGGAGATATAAAAGAAAAGTGCGATAGTGTCATGAAGATCTATGATAAATTAAAAGAAAACAAAGCCGAGATCAGTGACGGTTCAGCATTTTCAGCCCTTGCTATGCTGATCGGCACAGATGAAACACCAGAGGCTATTGCAGACGAAATCATAGAGGCTGATAAATTTCTGAAAAACTGTAAACTGTTTAAAGACAAGGAGTCAGAAAACAAAGGTCAGCGTCTTATGTTTGCGGAACTTCTTGCAGCTTCATGCTATGGTACCGGTTCCCCGATGATCAGCAACGCTTTTGTAAACACAGCTTTATCAGTCATAAAAGCACAGCAGATTGCAGCAATGATCAGCGTATTCTCAAATGTGCTGGCAGGAATTTTAGGAGCCGTTGCTGATAAAAACAGTTCAGAAAAGAACAGCAATGAATCCGAACAGTCAGAGAGTAATGAGTCTGATGTTTAATTAATAATATGTTAAGAATCAGCTTATTTTTTAACCCGTCGAATTCGACGGGTTTTTCTATTACGCCGCAGGCGCTACCATTTTATCGGAACGCCTTCGGCGTGCTATTATAGTTGCTGCAACAACCTAAATTCTGATTCTTTTCAGAGCAATACAAAAGAGCCTTTGACATGTGTGTGTCAAAAGCTCTTTTGTATTATGTTTGCCCTATTATTTTTATTTAATATCCTTTTTAGCGACTTTTATATATCCACCACTCGGTAAGATTCGCCTTATATCTGTTTTATCGCATGTACCTATCTGAGCTGCCTGTTTCCAGCCTTTCTTAGTCATTATATCCGCTGCAAGATTACTTGGCTTGTTAATTAAAAAATTACTAGCTGATAGTTTATTTTTAGGAGTAGCTACAGAATTCCATGTCTTTGCAGCAAATAATGAACAGTTTTTGTTAAGGCTTTTATAATCAAAATTCATCGTCTTCATTGTTTCCTGTGCAGTATATAACTGTGAATATGTGATATTCATTGAAAGCGATACTCTCTTTTTAAATTCACCTTTATATTTTATCTTGTATGCTTCCATGTTTGTAAATATACCACGTCCGTATTTGTCTTTCTGATCTCCCCATGTACCTACTGTAATAGCCCCACTTGGCATTACAGGTACACCAAGGACATAGATAGTACTGTTTGTTTTATTCTTTATACTAATAAAGGAATGGCCCCATCCTTTATAATTTGCATCTGAATGTACCGTAAGTGAAGCAGCAATAGTATTTGCATTAACAGCAGCTGCTGATACCTTAAAAATTTGATTGATATCAATAATATTACCAATACAAATCGCCATGGCCATTGTGAGTGACAGAACAAATTTAAAGATTCTGCCGATTTTTTTGTTTAATTTCATTTTTTTCATCCTTTCTGCGTATCAATTAGATACACTAAAACATTCTTAATATGACGAATGGTCATATTCTGCTTATCTATTATCAATAATAATACACAACAGAAAATATGTAAACGGAACATTTTTACTTATTTAAGGTAGTATTTTTACTTGTTTTGTAAAAGTTGCACACATTTATTCCACAATCGGTGATTATACCAGTCTTTAATGTGATAAAAACAAAAAGTATTATTTTAAAAGATCTTCTATTTTCAAACTATTGTGTTTTAATTTGAAATCTCCCAATTCTTCTATAGTATATATACCTAATGTGTATCCATCAACGAGATCCTGTACATTCAGCTTAACCTCACGTCCATCCGCTAACGTGAAAGTTGGAGCAGGATCACCGATTCCAACAATTTTCTTCTTATCTTCACAAAGACGAGCCTCAAATGCGTCGATTTCTTTAATTGTTTTTCCCTGTTTCATTTTCAGTTTATAGAAAGCATAGAGCAAACTATAATAGTCCTTAAAATCAGCGTATTCTGATATTCCGGAATTACTCTCTTTTGCATGATTCTTAACATATTCATACGCTGTTTCAAAGTCAAAATCCGGATCAACATCAGGTGCAGCATTTATATTTTTTAAAAGCTTATCTTTGTTATTTTTCCCATAATCACTTATTTCCCATACACATTTAAACTCTTTTTCCGCCTTGAATATTTCGATAATATAATATAGATCATCTTTCAACGGAGCAAAAGAATGTATCTGCTCTTTACCGCTTTTCAGTTCTTCAGTTAGCTTATCTACTTTCTTCTTTAATTTCTTAAAATAACGATTACGTAATTTATCAATACTCACTTGTAAAAGACCATAAACGATGATATCATCATTTTTATCTTCTGTTTCGCATTCTCCCTCTGATTTATCCCCTTCTTCATTAAAAACAACTTCAGAAATTATCTTATCTTTAGTATATCCATACCTCTTTTTATACATTTCTTTTGGAAGATAGAACTTCATAAATCTGCTGTTATTTGAGACAGTAAAAGTGTATTGTCCATTGCAGTAATCCATAAAATAGTATTCATTCAGTAATGGATATGCATAATTATACATCTCACCAAAAACATGAATGTTTCCATCAATGATCCTCGCAGATATACGTTTACTAAAGTTCTTGGTATCATTGTAGATATTGTCACTCTTTTTCAGTTCTTCATCTGCCATTCTGATTAATTCTGAAAAACTATCTTTAAACTCTCCAGTCTCATCAATATCAGAATACAATTGTGTTTCTTTAAAATGTTCTGAACCATCATGCCGCTCAAACCAATGTTCACCAAGATCCATCAGAAGTACTCTGGAAGAAGCACATATAACGATCCGTTTGCCATTATCATCAAATTCCATAGAAGCATGAACTGAACAAGGATTTAAATATTTCCAATCAAGAAAATATTCATTTATCAAAAGCATATAATTTGTTGTTTTTTTCTTAACCAGCTTATACGGATATTTGATTTTATCAGCTTCTTTCCCTGTGTTTCTGTGGTTAATGATATCAAGAAGTAGATAATGATTTGCTGCCAGCTCATTATTGATCTCGTCAATGATATCAGGATTATAATCCAGTTCGTCCCTACCATCTTCATAACGCCTCCGATGACTATCCAGGATGTTCATGATCAATAAATCTCTGCTGCTGTCTTCATCAAGTTCCGGCATATAATCGTTATATTTCAGAGCTTTATTTGTATCATCAGTATCACAACCTAAAACAGCACTTATAGCAATGATACAGTCTCTTTTCTTTGTAGGCTGTTCTCTGTTAATTTTTTTTCTGAACTGCTCATAAGTCATACCAAGCTTAGGTGCAAGTTCTTTTTTTGTCAGCTTGATCCCGAATTTCTTATAAAGCTCATCAGTGATTAGTTTAAAATGCTTTGATAAGGAATCCTTTTTCACCTCTTCCTTTTTGTCGAAAGTTTCTTCTTTGACCTCAAGAATCATTTTTGAATCATTATTTTTCATAACATGCTCCTCTTTGAAATCGTGGTGGGTTTCGTGTTGATATCAGCATATCACAATGTACTGAAATCGTCAACTAATTTTGGGATATATTACTCCCAAAATCAAACGTATACCACAATATGTCCTCGCAAGCTTTTCAATTGCGCCGAAGGCGCTACCTTTTATTCGGAACGCCTTCGGCGGCTATTATATATTTCTGACACAACAAAAAAGACCTGCAGATAAAATTCTGCAAGTCTCATTTTAATTTCATTATAGTCCCCTATAAAACATTTGTTAATCGAAAACTCTATTTAATACCTCGATAACTTCTTCATTTTTTAGTCCGTAATTTTTCAGCGAATTACTGTCAAAAGGATCTTCAGACAATGAATCTATAAAAGCAGTAATATCAGCTTTTACTGTTACCGGTAATCCGGATATCTTGTCAAGTACTAGTTCAGCAGTGATTCTCAAAACATCTTTCTTATGTTTCTTTATATCACTGGAATCAACGGTCTCTCCGTTACTTTTCCTCTGCTTCAGATCAAGATATGCCTTGGCTTTAAATAATATCAGATATTCTGGTCTGAGAACTGATAATCCATCATGAACAACTTTGCCTGCAAGCAAAACATGATAATAATCGTCATCAAGAAGAATCGCCGATAAACTCGATACTGAATCATCAATGTGAACAGGAGTGATTCCTGTCATCTCACGAAGTTCAAAATCAGTTCGGCAAAAAAGTTCTATCATTTTAGGATATGATTCATCTTCCGGTTTATCAAATCTGTAGAACTGAGGCTTTTGTTCACTTCTGGATTTATTCCTGTATTTTCCGTCAACAATGAACTCCCAGAACTTATTGCCGAATTCAGGTGTTAGTGCTTCAACGATCAGAACCATATCCAGATCCCTTGTCGGTCTGAATGATGTATCATTGCTTTCAAATACTATATCACAGGCTGCACCGCCTATCAGCACATATTGATCCTCATACTCCGCAAAATATCTTTTAAAGGTATCCAAGCCTTTTACCATACATGTTCCTCCAGCATTTCATTTATAGATTTTATCACTCGTTCATCCTGTTTTTCTTCATCAGTCAGAGACATGGAAACACTCAACGGATCTTCAATCGATTTTTGTTTATAATCAATGAAATATCCTAGTTCGAGTACAGTGCAGCCAATTTCTTCGCCTCTGCGAATTCTGCTCATTCTGGTTATACCTGTTTCTGATAATTCTTTTTTTGTGACTGCATAAGTAGGATAAGCATTATCTTCAAGCAAAGAATACTCGCACAAAGCCGTAATTCCGGCTTTCTTTTTCAAATGTATATCCTCCTTAAGATCATATCTCATAATAACAGGATTCCTCAAAACAGGTTTTATATGTTCCCAGAGCAATCGTAAATCTTCCGGAATTGTGATTACTCTTGATTTTCCTTTCATATCAAGGATGTCTATATTCAGATATTCAATTTCATCAAAGCACCTGCTTACTGACATTTTGGAAACTTCTAATCTTTCAGCTGCTTTTGAGACCGTCATCTGCTTCCATTTTTCATAGATTGCAGTCAGTATAAGCTTCTGAGTTAAAAATGAAATGAGATGTACAGGAGTGATATCACGTTCACCTGAATCAGAAAGCAGATACCCGATAAACGGAAGATACACCTGTTTATCAGCCAGCACAAACGGAATTCCTTCTTCAAGCATTTTTTCTTTAATATAAAAAGTAGCTGTTTCAAGAAAAACAGCACAGTTAAGCCGAGATACATTCTGTACCTTGGCTCTGTCTTTTCTCAACATTACAAGCCCGACATCAGTTTTAGGCTTAATTGCAGTCCAGTACATACCATTAGTTTTGACATCGAAAACAGTATATCTTCCCTTAAAAGCTAAAGGAAGCTCGTTATATAAGCTTGTATTTTCTTTGATTGAAACGTTTTGCCTTAAAGTTTTTTCTAAAAAATCCTTCATAAGACCACCTTTTATAAATGTAACGTATTTTAAGTTACATTTATAAAATAGCATATCTTTTTTGAAATGTCAAGACTGGATGTGTTTTTAATAATACGCATTGCTTTAGTGCTTAGTTAATATTTTCTGCATTCATTGTATTAAATCTGCTCAAATGTGAGCAGATTTTTCAATTGCGCCGCAGGCGCCACCATTTTATCGGAACGCCTTCGGTGCGCTATCATAGTTGCTGAGGCATATTCGCCAACAGAAAAATGGCATAAAAAAGCCCTGCAGCTATAAAGCAGCAAGGCTTTTTTAGTATTCCTTTTTAATCTCTTCTATTTTGTATATTTTCTTAAACTTTATTAGATCCATATCATCTCTGATTACCATTACCTCAGTGAAATGGCCATCTTCTTTACTCTTAAAACCTGCCACCTGCTCACCGGTACAGATACTGCACTTAATTACAGCTATCTGTTTGTCAGGATCAAAAGGAATATCTTCGCTAAGATGCCGCTCATAGTACGGTTCCTTTCCAAAATCCTGATGCATTTCTATGGCGAATACAATAAGAAATCCTGAAAAAATGATTCCGCCGATAACACTCAGTCCCCAATAGAAGACACCTGTGATGATCCAGATGACAGCGGGCAGTAACAGACCAACAGCTAAAGATATTACTATCCATTTCGCTCCGAAATGAACGGAATTAATTTTAGGGATTCTGAACTTACTCATACTCTGTTTCGCTCACTCCTATGCTTATAAAAAGTCTTGTCCATGTGCCACCGTATCTTCCTGATTTGCTTACGATTCCTATAGCGTTCGTTGATTCGATCCATTTCTTTGGTGATAAAGTAAACACATTGGCTCCTGCCCTGTTTTTAAACCCCTCGAATTCGAGGTGTTTAAAATCTGAATTATGAAGCGATTCCCATAATCCTAAAAATTCAATAACATCTCTGTTTCTCAGCCAATTCTGGATTACTGCCGTCGGATCATCACTTTTATAACGTGCAATATCAGTAAGCGAAATATATTCATTTTCAAAATCTGAAGTATATATTCCAATATCTATTCCATTTGCGTGTATAGTATCTTTAATAACCTTATTCATAATACTAAACCTTTTTACCTCATCGTTTCCGGCACTTCATGCACAAGTCTTAATTTAATCACATATAATTATTTTGACCTATAACGAAGAAACCGCCTGAACACGTAGTTCAGACGGTTTTGATTTGGTTGCGGGAGCAGGATTTGAACCTACGACCTTCGGGTTATGAGCCCGACGAGCTACCGAGCTGCTCCATCCCGCGTTCTTGACCGTTATCTATTATACCACTTTCAGAGCCCCGTGTCAACAGTTTTTTTGCCCGCATATCTGACAGATTTCACTGTGTAAAAAAGAAGATTTTTGTATTCATTTTTCTGAAGTATTGATTTGAAGGTATTTTAGTGATTGACCGGGAGGGGTTTTTCGGGGTATAATATAGATAACGATAATATGAATAACGTATCCGGAACAGCTTAAGCGGCTGGGCGGATTTACAGATATAACACAAGGGGCCGGATATAACACGGCGCAATGATAAGAGGGATTTTAAATGGGAATAATAAAGAACTTAGCAGATGAAGATCATATAAGGATCTCGTGGTACATAAAAAAAACGGACCTGTTGGGTCCGTTTTTAAGATCGGTTTTATGGGTACAGGGTTGCAGCCGTAACTGTCCGGATTGTATTGCAGAACACACACATTCGCCTGAGGGGGGGAAGGCTGTTCCGATAAGCAGCCTTGCGGAAAAATTTGTTTCTGAAACCGGAACAGAAGGGATGACCATTTCGGGAGGTGAACCCTTCCTGCAGGCGGATAAACTCTGCCGGCTCATAGGAGAGATAAAGGAGAGCCGACCGGATTACGGCGTGATCATCTATACCGGATTTACTTACGAAGAGCTGACTTCATCTTCCGAGGATAAAGTCCTCGAACTGCTTGGCATGACTGACATCCTGATCGACGGTCCTTACGTTGCCGAGCTTGATGATAACAAGGGGCTCCGCGGATCATCGAATCAGCGTGTCATTCCACTGTCTGAAAGATATTCAGATCAGATGAGTCTCTACACGAATCTCACAGGCCGGAGAAACAGTATGGTCGCAAAAAATGCTGAATTCCGAATGATCGGAATTCCTTCCGGCACTTCAAAGGAGATCATGAAGGAACTCGGAATTATTTGATCTCAAGTCTTCTCTTTTCCTGTGAAACGGTCATCTTAGGCATTGTAACCTTCAGAACACCGTCGTTGTATTCTGCGGAAATATTGTCGGAATCGATACCTGCAATGCCGAAGCTTCTGCTGTACATGCCGGAATATCTTTCTTTCCTGATGAATTTTCCGTCTTCATTCTTTTCTTCTTTCTTCTCTTCGTGTTTAGCAGAGATAGTCAGAAGATCCTTTGAAATATCGATGCTTATATCTTCCTTCTTAAATCCAGGAAGATCTGCTTCAAGAACATAATCCTTGTCTGACTCCTGAATATCTGTTCTGAATTCCTGTTCAGGTCTGTGCATTGGCATCATCCTGTTGCCGAAGAATTCTTTTTCAAAGTCATCAAACGGATTAAAGATATCGTAACCTTTTCTTTCAAATGGTGTAAGTCCAAACATAAATGATTCCTCCTTATAATTGTACACACTGTTCTGTCGCCGGTTCAATTGCATGTACGGAGGAGATATGTCCTCTTTAGTCTTTGAAACCTGCGGCAGATTTTTCTGTTTCTGTTTTTGATGTGATTACTTTTAATGATTCCATTGGAACCGCCTCTTTCATGTTCTTTATTTCCTTTCGGTGATTATTATATTATACCCCGATTATGACAGTTGTGTGAACAATAGATGAAAAATTAGCACTCTCGATGTGAGAGTGCTAATCACAAAGTACATACATAAAAGCAAGTCCCCGCAGATCGCACAGATACGTGATTTGCGGGGATTTTTTTTATCAGCTGCTCTTTCTGAAGTTTTTATCTGTAAGAATTCGTGCTGCAATGAGTCCAAGCGGAAGTGCGGCAATGAGCATTATCGCTTTGGATAGCCACATGATGCCGGTGTTTACATCGTTAAGTCCGAGGTAGTAGATACCCTTGTAGAGGAACATTCCCGGAACCATGATAACTATTGAAGGAACTGTAAGTGTGATACGCGGATATCCGATTTTGGCCTTGATAAGTGAAGCCATTATTCCGGCTGAAAAGGCACCGATGAAAGCTGCGGCACTTACCGGGATCGATGTGAAATCCACAAGTTCAAGACGAAGCGTGTTGGCGAGCATTCCTATCATTCCGGCAGTGAGAGCCATCTTTCTTTTGCTGTTGAAAAGGAAGGAGAATCCGTACACGCCGACAAAGCTTGCTGCCATCCTGAAAACGAGTTTGATAAGCGGATCTATCGAAAGTTCAGGGAAATCAGCAGGCGTAAAGCGGAAAGTAAAAGCAGCCAGCCATCCGGTCAGGGTGGCCGTGAGTATTATAAGGAACGCGTAAGTAAGACGCTCAAGACCCGAACGCAGATCAAGCTTTGCAAGGTCGATACCGCCTGTGATAAGCGGAAATCCCGGTATTACGAAAAGCATCGAGCAGATGTAGCCGGATTGATGCGCCTCGGAGATGCCGAAAAACATCTCGGCAAGTTTTATCAGAATAACGTAAGTACAGCAGGACGAGGCAACTGCACAGGCAACATTGGCAAGCAGGGTTATATGGTGTTCGATGAGTTTCTTTCGCACGAACTGCCCTACTCCCGCTCCAAAAAACGCAAACAGCATTTCGACAGGACCGCCGCCGAGAAGGAAGGTAAACGCACAGCAGGCAAATGCCGCAGCAAGCGAAAGATTCCAGGCTTTGTAGTTTGCCGGCATGCTTTCTATCTTGTCGAGAATACGGTGGAACTGTTTTACGGAATACTTCCCTGCTCTTTCGGTAAAGCTGTCGGCGAAAAACTCGATGGCATTCAGTCTGTCGGTGTTTACGCCCGTGGTGTTTATCGAGATGGCATTGGTATAAGTTTCACCGTTCTCCACACAGGTGTAGGAAATAGAAAGCAGGCCTATATCAGCGTTACAGACGATGCCGAGCGCACGGGATATCTTGTTCATCGATGCACGCACTCGCCACGCTCCGGTACCGGAGGCAAGCATCATCAGTCCGACACGTCCGACCAGAGTTGCCTTTTCCTTAAGGGACGCATTTACGGCTGTAAGCTCCTCCTTTTCCTCATCAAGGAGCTCGTGCCACTGGATCTTCATGTGCTGTTTCCTGAACTTACTCAATACAGATCATCCTTTATATTTTATTTTAGCCGGCAATCCGGCTTCGACGGATTGCTGAAGAGGGAATTCGGGG
>JBGUVZ010000248.1:0-2183 GCA_045220685.1 Oscillospiraceae bacterium
TTGTTTAAAATATCCGTTTCACTGTCACTCAAAAGCTGAGGTTCTGATATTTCAGCCTGGCAAATATCGCCGTGTTTTTCTGCATATTCAAGACGATATTCTCCGGACCTGAAAACAATGTATCCAGATTTCATAAAACTGAACTTAATGCTTTGTGCCGGAAAAAGATTCTTATATGAATCGCTTAATTTATTTCCGTCCCATGAAGGGTCGACATAATAATAAAATTCGCTGATTCCTTTGATTCTTTCCTCAGAAAATGGTATATTTCTCGTCACACACATCTCAGAACCGTCAGATTCTGTGAACAACATATACTGAATATATTCCTGCTTACTATATTCTTCTTTTCCAGTATCATATTCAAGGACTTTTATTATCTGAACTTCAGTACCGTTTTCATAAACCGTAAGAGTAAATAACTCATCTTTATCATCAGGAATATCACACTTCTGCCATCTGGTATCATAACATTTTTTCGTAGAATCGTACTCTATACCAAAATTTTGATAAAGGATACTTTTACGCTGTGCATCAAGCATAAAGCTTATATCACGCTTCTCATTATGTTCATCATATCGGAACGATATATCTGTATCCGGATCATAATTACTGCTAAATCTTGAATAATAGGAATTATAATTCTTATAAAGATACCGAAACGGATCCGGACCGTCATATCCGTTGTCAAATTCTGTTGTCACTGTAACAGATGTTGTCACCGGTGAGGTAGTTACTGCCGAAGTATTTTCAGATGTCACCAGCGTTGTGAGAACAGATGTATTATCCGGTCTGGTCTCTGATGTACTGCATACAGTCAAAGACTGTGCTGCTGATGTTTCCGTAACAGCTGTTGAAATGCCGCTTTCTTCTGCAGTTTGATTCTCACCAAAGCTGCATCCGTGAAAGCTGAAAGCAGATAACGAAGTCATCACTGCCATGATAATCGCAGTCAGAATTTTTCTCCGAACGACCTTTGCTGATATGTCAGCCGAAGATCTGATATGATCCATTTATTTCATCTCCCTGGTTCACAAATAATATATAAGTTTTTCTTAAAGTCGGTCAATAATATTTATACTATATCACTTTTTTTCGGATTATTCAATAGCTGATAAGATAATTCGCAATAAATGGGTAGGCATTCTCCATACTGTAGTTCAGAAATATTTTATTGTTTTTCGATATATTTTTATTGACATTCGCTTATATTTGTGATATCATAATATCAAGGAATTCCAAATAGAATATTTCAGGAGAATGTACTATGGAACACACTATCGCTGTAAACAAAAAAATAATAAAAGTCAGGATCGGCATATACGCTGCTGTCCTTGCCGCATGGCTTCTCATGGCTTTACTCGCAGGCTTGTCTATCGGATTTCACACATTTTTTATCACTGCTTTTCTGGCATTCAGAATTTACAGAAATATCAGAAAAATGCGAAAATACAATGACTACTTCACATCTGAAGACTCCAAAATTAAAATACGACCTGTATCAGACGAAATCGTCTTTACCGTTTTTGCGCCCGTAGTTGCAGGATTCATGATCATGTTCTCAACAGTTCTGACACTTCAGATACCGTCGATAAACAGTTTTATTCCGTTACAGTATAAGTTTTCAACTCTCTATATCGAAAAAGCAGGCGGAAGCAATATCGATTTTCTGCCTGAAAAACTCCCAGAAAAAATAACATATTATAAGCTGTGGTACTTTCCCGGATTCGCACAGGCATCTACGATGCTTACTCTGGATATAGCCACAAACGATAAAGGCGTTGCAGAAATAAAGAATGAAGCCGAAAAACTTGCTGTCGCTTCATTTGATCTTGAAAAATACAAACTCGATAATGAAAATGAAGAGGTTAAAGCTTTTAAAGAGTGGTATTTCAAACCTGATACCAACGGATATACCAATGATACCCTCTGGCCAAGAACCGGTTCAGCCGGCAAAGATGATGGTTACGGAACGATATATATAATTTCATCAAACGGTGACTGGAACCATCAACATACGGAATCTATAACGATCAACTTTGATACGAATACTGTTACTTATGGGTTCTGAAACTTGTGTGCTTTGTTTGCAATTTAAGCGTAGATGTGATAAACTTATATTGAATGTTAAGTTATTCTGAACGGAGGAAGATCTATGCTGAAAATATATTTCGGAAAGCATC
>JBGUVZ010000249.1:0-3998 GCA_045220685.1 Oscillospiraceae bacterium
GCGGAAGCTTCTCTTGCTCACGGAAGATTATCCGAAGTACCTGATTCATTCCTTAACGCTCTTTCAGCAGACATGAAGAGTGCTATCGGTCTTGAGTATGGTGAGCACGACGGCGGTGCCGGAATGGGATACAGAACATTCTACCAGGCATCCTATGATGTTACAACAGGCGGTCTGCAGGTAAATCAGGAGAACGGTTACTGGGCACGTACACTTGGTGCCTATTCCGAACACTGTGCAGGTCTTGCAGTTGACTTCAACATCTCATACAACAGCAGTGAATTTATCGAATCGACAGGTTCAGTAAACCGTGAGGGAACTGCGCCGGCAAACAAGGAATTCACCTGGCTTGCTGACAACGCTCACAAGTACGGTTTCATCTGGCGTTACAAGATAGACGGAGACACTACATCTGCTACCGGACAGCGTACCGGTACTATCTATGAAGGCTGGCACTGGAGATTTGTCGGCGTGTACAACGCAACAAAGTTCTGGGAAAAATGCGCAGCTGACACAGACGGTGACGGAGTCCTCGACAAGGGTTACATGACAAATGACAACTATGTCTGGGAAGATTACTATAATGAATATATAGCAAATGATCCTTCCTATCCGCACAGCGAATACGAAGCATTTACATCTTTCTACAATTCTGAAGCGGGTAACAAGTGTACTCACGAAGAATATATTTTCAGATAACACATTTAACGGCGTAGTCTATTAACTGCGCCGTTTTTTTGCCTGTTTTTAGGAAAACGCTGATTTATTCATAAATCAGCGTGGGGCACGGGGCGAAGCCCCGCATTCTCCCCACCCCGTCAATCCGGCGAAGCCGTATTGACGACTTAATCAGTATTTCCTTAGCTTTCTAAAAAAATACACAAAAAAGTATTGATTTTTGATCGGTTTTATGTTATAATTTTAAAGACAATTTTTTACAGAGTAAAAGGTAGTTTATCGTATTATCTTTTAACGGAAGGAATGAGTAAATAAAATGAAAATCGATCTGCATTGTCATACGACTTTATCCGACGGATCGCTTGGAATCGAAGAAGTAATTGCACAGGCAAAAAAGACAGGGATAGACGTGCTCTCCATCACTGACCACGATACCCTTTCATCATATTCAAGAGCAGCAGTACTTGCTGAAAGATACGGCGTAAAGATCATCCAGGGTGTTGAAATGTCCGCATGGGACAAACAGAGAAACCAGAAGGTCCACATTCTCTGCTATGCACCTAAGAAACCAGACAGACTTGAAGGCCTCTGCCTCAAGTGCTGTGAGATAAGAAAATCCTGTTCAAAGGAAATGATCGATAAAGTCAGAGAACTTTATCCTATAAGCGAGGAAAGCGTACTCAAGCATGCTACAGGAAGCAAGAGTATTTTCAAGCAGCACATCATGCGTGCGCTTATTGAGTATGGCTATGCACTCGAATTCTACGGCGCACTCAACGATGAACTCTTTAATCTTAAAAACGGTACATGCCTTGTTGAACGTGAATATCCGGACGTTAAGTTCGTTCTTGAACTTATCCGTGCTGCCCGCGGTGTTTCAGTAATGGCTCATCCTGCACAGTACGACAACATCGAACTTCTTGAAGAACTTGCTGCTGAAGGCAAGATCGACGGCGTTGAGATCGGCCACTACACAGCAGACGAAACTGCAAGAGCAAGAATGCAGGAGATCGCAGGCAAGTATGACCTTATCGTAACAGGCGGATCCGATTTCCACGGCCTTTACAACGCACAGCCTACATACCTCGGAAGCAACACAACTACCAAGGAAAACTTCGACAGGATCATAAGACTTTCAAATAAGAGAGCATCTGAAGACAAGGTACCGGCTGCAGCGAAAACTGAAGAAAAACCGGCTGCACCTGCAAAAGGAGAGTAAAGTATGAACGTAAATTTCACACCTAAGGGCGTTTGCGCAAGAAACATGAGCTTCGACATCGAAAACGGAGTTATAAGAAACCTTAAAGTAATGGGCGGATGCAACGGAAACCTCAAGGGTATCGCTAGCCTCGTTGAAGGAATGAAGATCGAAGACGTTGTTTCAAGACTCGAAGGCATCGACTGCGGCGGTAAGGGCACTTCATGTCCTGACCAGCTTGCTAAGGCTGTTAAGCCATATTTATGATCAACGGAGTAAGCACTGATCTGCAGACAGACTGGTGAACTCTTAGGCGGATAAACTATCGGACCGGTGCAGCTGTTTTTGCTGTACCGGTTTCTTTCGGGATAACAGGGGAAATAGAATAAAAGTATCAGGCGGAGAAAATGTACTATTCAATACAGCTGACTTTCAGAGACAGAGTCTGTGAACGTATACTGTCACTTGATGACGGAAACGTTGGTTCCATAGACATTTCTGATCTTACAAAGAAGAAAGACTGCGTGATTTCCTTTGAAAAGTCCGGAGGAAAGTGGCGCATTATAAATGACGGCAGCATCCTTGTTACAGGTGATGATGCTATAAGTGACGGACACTGCAATGAAATAGAGATAAAAGGCACTGTACTCACCGGTGCCCTGTTTGTGTCTTCACTTGACGAAAATGCCGTCTGCTTCGAAAGATTCTGTCCTGAAAGATCCTTTACTATAGGAAGCGGGAATGACTGTGATATTGTCATAAAAGGCGATTACATCAGCCGCAGACATGCAGAGATAAGCTGTGACGGCGGCGTGTTCAGCATTAAGGATCTCAGTGAGAACGGCGTGTTTGTAAACGGAAAAAAGACAGAGGGAAAACGTCAGCTCGATCCCTTTGATATTATCTGGATCTTCGGTGCAAAAATCGTGTTTGCCGGTGATTCCATTGCAGTTCAGAAGAACAGTTATTTTGCAGGATGCACGCTTGTAAGCGCTGAAGAAGGGTACGAAACTGAGTTCGGAAGAAAGAACGTCATGACAGGCGCAGGCAGTCCGCGAAGCTTTTCTGTTACGGAAAAAGACTGTGAAGCTGAGCTTGAACTTCCGGCAGCTTCATCAGGAGGACATAGAAAACACGGAGTCTCTGATATAATGAAGACTGCAGTTCCTGCATCGGCTGTTTTGTCAGCGGCAGCTGCCTTCAGGGGAGCGCTGACCGTTCCGCAGACCATTGCGGCTTTTGTCGCCGGCACTGCAGCTGTTACAGGAATATGGCTTGGAGCTGAACGTGTTTCAGAAATGGCATCAGCTAAGCGCATAAGTTCGGACAGGCAGGATGAACTTAAAAAATACGAGCAGATACTTGCGGAAAAACAGGATAACTACCGCCTGATGATGAACGAGCGTTTTCCGGGTGCAAGGGAAGCGGCACATATGTTCGCTGAAGGAAGAAGGAGGATCGTTTCGCCGTCTGATGAGGATTTCCTTAAGGTGCGTATCGGCACAGGAAAAGCCTCTTTTGAACGTTTTATAAAGACCGGCGGCACTCCGGACAAAGGACTTGAGGAGCTCGTAAAGAAATACCGTTACGCCGACGGTGTTCCGGCAGAAGTCGATCTGAAAAACGGAAAAGTTTTTTATGTCTCCGGAAAACGCGGAATTGTGACGGATTTTATACGCAGTATGGCTGTAAAGATATCCGCATTTTCTGACCCTGAAAACGTAAAGATGATGTTCGTTTTACCCGAAGGTGATACGGACGGGATCTCTTTTGTAAAATGGCTTCCGCATACTTATTCTGACGACAGGAAAACACGTTTTACCGGCTTTGATGAACTTGCTTCATCACACATGGAAGAGGTGACCTCATCGTTTTTAAAACGTGAGACCTCTGATAATTATCTGATCATATTCTCAGATGACGAATCACTGCTTTTGCTTCCTGAAGTGAAAAAATATCTTAATTCCGCAAAGGACGGAAAGGCTGTTTTTATAATCTGCAGATATTCTGACGAAGAGGATCTTACTTTTACCGGCTCTGAAAATACTGCCGTCTTTGAACCGGGAGATCAGTGCGAAGCCATCAGCCCGCAAAGTGCTCTTTCCTATGCAAGACTGATGGC
>JBGUVZ010000250.1:0-4634 GCA_045220685.1 Oscillospiraceae bacterium
CTCAAGTTCTTTCTTTGCAGCTTCAAGAGCTGTCTTTCCTTCGAGAGCCTGAGCTTTTGCTGAAGCAAGTTCATTCATGCCTTCTTCAAGTTTGGTCTTTGCTTCTGAAATTTCAGTTTTCTTGGTACCAAGTTCTTCGAGCTGTTTATTAAGTTCCTCTTTCTGAGCAACGAGCGATGCCCTTGTCTGTTCTGCTTCAGAAGTTTTTGTATCTATGGCTTCGAGAAGGGCAGTAAGATCAGGAATGGCTGACGGGTCGAGTTCCATCTGTGTGGCAGCTTGCGAGATGATCATCGATACCATTTCGGCAGGGAGGAGACCGGCTTTTTCGGCTTCTGCAGACTGGCTTATCTGTTCTCTGCCTTCCTTCAATGCTTCGAGCCCTGTATCGATGGCGGCAATTCCTGCATCTATCTGGCTGATACCATCTTCAAGCTGCGGTACTGCGTCGTTTATCTGTTTTTCTCCGTCAAGGAGAGTAGCCATTGTGTCATTCAGATTTTTTTCATTTTCATCTATCTGTTTCAAGCCGTCAAGGAGTTCAGTTTCTTTCTTTGCAAGTTCTTCCTTGCCGTCAGCAAGCTTTATCTCATTTTTCAGTATTTCAAACTTTGCTTCGCTTATGCCCTGAGATCCCTGGATCATGCCGTCATTGAACTGTTTCAGAGCATCTTCGAGCTTTTTCTTATTGTCTGTGATTTCTGCTTTTGCATCGTCCAGTTTTTCCTTGGCGTCATCCAGCTTGCCTGAAACGTTGTTTTTAAGCTTTTCATTGATCTTGTCAACTTTTTCTTCTCTTATTACAACGTTTATGTTTTCGCTTATAAGGCCGGATGCATAGACACTTCCTATACCGTCGATACCTTCAAGCATCGGGATAAGAGTTTCATTTGCGTAGTCCGATACTTCCTTGTTATCCATTCCTTCAACGCTGAGTGCAGCGATCATAACAGGAAGCATATCAGGATTAAGTTTCATGATAAGCGGATTGCCTATTGTATCATCCCAGTTGTTTGACAGGGTGTCAAGGCTTTCACGCATGTCGATGGTAGCTGAATCCATATTGGCGTTGTCGTCAAACTCCAGTATTACTAGCGAAACATTTTCCTGTGACGTTGAGCTTACGGTTTTAATATTATTGATGGTCGACATTGACTGCTCGACCGGTCTTGTGACAGTCTGTTCGACTTCTTCCGGACTTGCACCTACGTAAGTAGTCATTACGATCGCGTAGGGAAGGTTGATGCTCGGAAGAAGGTCCGGAACCATTCTGGTAAATGATACAAAGCCCATTACCAGTACGATTACGACACACACAAGAACAGTATAAGGTTTCTTTACACTTTCTCTGGAAAACAATTAATTCACCCTCCGTATAATTTCTGCGGGAAGGGAAAACTACAGGTCTTCGTTCCGGTCTCCCGCACTTATTTATGAAAAAGTCAGCGGCTGTCTTATTCTTTAAGATAGTCAACTAAAGTTGAGACGTCGTTGACAAAAAAACACTCTTTAATTATATCACGTTTTTCGGCGGTTAGCAACGGGTTTTACGTGGAAATTCGCTGTTTTGTATAAATAAGACGTTATATGGTCTTGCAATATTGCTTTTTTAATGCTATAATTATTAGGAACGTATAAATCTATTAACATTATTAATTGCAGTATTATTAATATTGCACTGTGCTTGTGCAGTTAAGTTTTACAAAGAGGCACAGAACAATTTATTTATTTTCACCGGCGGAGGAAATAGCACAATGGAAAACACTACAGAACGTGAAAATTCTTTAACTGAAACTGATCCGAAAGTGATTAACGTTCCTTCATGGAAGAATTTTGCTGATCATCTTGTTTTTCATAACAGATTCACAGGTTCCGAAGAAAAGGAAAATGTCTGCAGATTTCTTGACAAGATCATCAGTGAAAACAAACTTATTTACAGCATTCCGAAAGGAGCTATCCTGTACAGAGGAAGAAAAATAACTGAAGACGAAATAAGAAAAGCCAACGGCGTCAACTGCGGCTTTGATGAAAAGCAGTCAGGAATCCCGCCTTACAGAAAGACACACAACGGACGTGTCAATATAGCCGGTATACCGGTCCTGTATACTGCAGCTGAGCAGTATACGGCCTGTGCTGAACTCAGACCTATAAAGAACGAGTTCGTCAGCATTGCTCAGTATGAAGTTGCTGAGGATATTGTTGTGGCCGACTTTGTTCTGGACAATATTCCGAGTTACGAAGACACACCGGAAGGAATGCTGTTTCTGAAAGATATGTTCAGCAGCTTTTCACTGCCCGTAACAAATGAACTGATCGATTATCTGCCGAGTCAGTTCGTTTCAGAATATATAAGGATAGCACACGAAGATATTTCCGGAATACGCTATTCGTCACTAAGACATATCGGCGGTTACAACATTGCCATTTTCGATGAAGAAAAATGTCGTTTTGTACGCAGCACCGTTTTAAGATGCAGCAGAGTACAGTACGAATTTAAAGATATAGATGCCGATCAGATACTTGAACTGTGAAAGCAGAATACTGAAAGGAAAAGGAGACAAATGAGAAAGAGAAAAAACAAACCACTTATAATTACAATTGGATTAACCTTGTTCTTAGCAGTCGTGCTGACATCATGTACAGAGTTGTTTGAGGATTCTAAAAGCGAACCTTCTCTTCATACTTCGGGCAACATGCTGACTGAGAATCTGAAAATAAAGTATTATCGCTTAAAGCATGAAAATCCTGATCCGGATGATTTCGCTGATGCACTCAGTAACGCGGTTATAGAGACTGTCAGTGATTATAAGACTACTTTTAAAGCAGACACTGTTCTTTCCACCGATCAGATAGTATCCGCTTTAAGAACGGTGACGGATAAGGCACCGGATCTGTTCTGGATAAACCGTTATTCTGTTAATTCAACATCAGATTCAGATACTTGTCATGTATCCTTTTATCCGCTTAATGATCTCACACCTGAAGAACTTATGGAAATGCACGATGAGCTCGAGAAAGCGGCCGATGCCATCATTGCAGAGATACCGGAAGATTCTGACGATCAAGAAAAGATCCTGTTTGTTCATGACTATATAGTAAACAATACGGATTATGATTTTGAAGGAGCCAGAGCAAAAGAGCGTGGACTTTATCATACGGCCTATGGCTGTCTCGTGGACAGAAAAGCTGTTTGTCTGGGTTACGCCGAAGCTTTTCAGTATATCATGAATAAATTAGGTATTGAAAGTGGTGTATGTACAGGTGAAGCAGATTCACAATCGCACGCCTGGAACTATGTAAAAGTGAACGGGGAATATTACTGGATAGATGTGACCTGGGATGATCCGCAGTCTGAAGATGAGGTGAAGGAGAGTGAGATTGGTATTCGCCATACATATTTTCTGATCAATAATAAAATGATGTTCAGAGGAGACAGGTATGTAGACGATGAATATGCAGATATTATTCCTGAGTGTACCTGCCTTGACGAGAATTATTACGTTAAAAAAGGTGCCTTGTTTGACGAGTATTCAATTGAAAAAATAGCTGAACTTGTATCACAGGATGACGGAAGCCGTAAGCTTGAAATGATGTTCAGGGACGAATATGACTATAATCAGGCTAAAGACTGTCTGTTTGAGGGCAGTGAGATACTTGAACTTGGAAATTATACTGAACTTAATGAAACTATCAACTGGGCTTGCAATGATAAAATGTATGAACTGTTTGTTTATTACTGATAATACATGAAAAAAAATAAAACGACTCCGGTAATAAATTCGGAGTCGTTTGGCTTTATACGATTGTTAAAATATGTCTGTAATAGGGAACAGGGGAGCGATCATCTTTTGATGAAGTATTCTTCATACCATACGAGGAATGTGTAGATAGTCCATACCTTTCTCCAGTTGTCGGAGTTGCCGTTCTTATAATCTTCGAAGATAGCGTTGATTTCATCGATGTTGAAGAATTCTGCTGCGTAGTCGCTGTTGAACTTAGCTCTTACGTCGCTGTTGTAGTTGTCATCAGCAAGCCAGATTCTGATAGGAACGATGAATCCGAGCTTCTTTCTGAATGCAATCTCATCAGGAAGAACCTTTGCTGCAGCAGTTCTGAAAGCAACCTTGTTCTGTTCCTCGTTTACCTTGAACTTTGAAGGAAGACGTGAAGCTATATCGAATACTCTTCTGTCTGTAAGGGGCATTCTTATTTCAAGACCGCAGCATGTGCTCATCTTGTCAACATTTAAGTAGATATCGCCTTCGAGCCAGATCTGGATATCAACGTCTGACATTTTTGAAAGCGGATCCAGACCTTCTGTTTCTTCGTAAATATGCTTAACAAGATTGATAGGGAGGACTGAAGGATCGTAGTGCTTTAAGATCTTCTGCTTTTCATCTTCCTTCATGATGTTTGTATTTCCTACGTAGAATGTCTTAAGATTCTCGCCGTAGCGTTCAGCGTTTCTGTACATGTTGTAGCCGCCGAAGAATTCATCAGCACCTTCGCCTGAGTAGCAGAGTTTTGTGTGTTCAGCAGTAGCCTTGCATGCGATTGCAAAAACGATGGCTGAAGCATCGCCGAGAGGCTGTTCCATGTTGTACATTACGTAAGGAACGGCTTCGAAGTACTGT
>JBGUVZ010000251.1:0-9075 GCA_045220685.1 Oscillospiraceae bacterium
CCGAGATTAAGGCCGGCAACTCTGTCGCTTATGGCGTCCTTGGCCGTCAGAAAGATAACAGGGGTCTGCTTTCCTTCACGGCGAAGATTTGTCACCACTTCCGTACCGCTCATTTCCGGCATCATTATGTCGAGAACGGCCAGATCGTAGTCTGCGTAGAGAAGTCTGTCAAGGGCGTCAGCACCGTTGAAACAGCTGTCAACACTGAAGCCCTCGTGAGTTAGCTTTTTTGTTATCACTTCATTGAGTGATTTTTCGTCTTCTGCAATAAGTAGTTTCATCGTATCTCCTAAAAGTGATGGGTTTCTGCGTCCGTTATAATTATATCACAAAACCGTATATTTGTAAAAAGACAAAAAACAACGCACTGACGGGGGATCAGTGCGTTGCCGCTCTCCGGTGATGAAGCCGGAGAATTTTTCCGCTTCCAAAGCGGATAAGGTGATGAAAAAAGAGTTAGAAAAGTTGATGAAAAAATCTTGAGCCAAACAGATGATCGACTAAGTTATCATCTGTTCGTTGTATTTATTATAACATATGAACTGTGGAATGTCAATAGTTTTTGTGAAAAAAGCATATTTTGAAACAAACAAATTTTTGATGAGTTGAGAAGTGCCGAAAAACCGTTATTATTGCCGCGTTTATTCGTATGTTAAACGAATTGATTATGTTACCGCAGCCTGTTATAATATATAATGACTGCATTTATGCGTTAACTATATAGACAGAGGAGTTTTTTGATTAATGATAACAGTTTCAAATGTAAGTGTTCAGTTTGGCGGTTCAACTCTCTTCAAGAATGTTGATCTTAAGTTTACAAACGGTAACTGCTACGGTATCATTGGTGCCAACGGTGCGGGAAAATCAACTTTTTTAAGAGTATTAAGCGGAGATCTTGAACCAAGCACAGGTGAGGTATCCATCAAAAAGGGTGCCCGTATGTCAGTACTCAAGCAGGACCACTTTGCATATGAAGAATATACAGTTCTCGATACCATCATCATGGGTAACGAGAGACTTTATAACATAATGAAGGAAAAGGATGCCCTGTACGCAAAGGAAGATTTTTCTGAGGAAGACGGCGTAAAGGCATCTGAACTCGAAGCTGAATTTGCTGAGCTCAACGGATGGGAAGCAGAATCAGATGCTTCAAAGCTTATCCAGGGCCTTGATCTTTCCGAAGATATGCTCTACATGCAGATGTCTTCACTTACAGGTAACGAAAAGGTTAAGGTACTCCTTGCACAGGCACTTTTCGGCAACCCGGATATCATCCTTCTCGACGAGCCTACAAACCATCTTGACATAGACGCCATCAGATGGCTCGAGGAATTCCTTGCAGACTACTTCGGTACTGTACTTGTCGTATCTCATGACAGACATTTCCTCAACAACGTTTGTACCCACATTGTTGATATCGACTATACAAAGATCAAGATGTACGTAGGTAACTACGAGTTCTGGTATGAATCAAGCCAGCTCATCCAGCGTATGATCAAGCAGCAGAACAAGAAGGCTGAGGAAAAGATCAAGGAACTCAAGTCATTCATCGAGCGATTCTCGGCAAACAAGTCGAAGTCCAATCAGGCTACTTCAAGAAGAAAGCTCCTCGAAAAGATCACAGTTGAGGAAATGCCTGCTTCAAGCCGTAAATATCCTTACATCGGCTTCACACCTGACAGGGAACTCGGCAAGGAGATCCTTTCAGTTGACGATATCTGCAAGACAGAGGACGGAGAAGTACTCCTCAAGAACGTCCGCTTCACAGTAGGACGCGAAGACAAGATAGCTTTCGTTTCTGAAAATGAACGTGCTCTGACAGCACTTTTCAAGATTCTCATGGAAGAAGACACACCTGATTCAGGAAGCTTCAAGTGGGGCGTTTCCACATCAACATCTTACTTCCCGATGGATAACTCAGCATACTTCGACGGATGCGAATTATCAATCATCGACTGGATCAGACAGTACTCAACAAACGACGAGACAGATACCTATCTCCGTGGATTCCTCGGCAGAATGCTCTTCTCCGGTGACGATGTATACAAGCCTGTAAACGTCCTCTCCGGTGGTGAAAAGGTAAGATGCATGTTCTCAAGAATGATGCTTTTCGGCTCAAATGTTCTCGTTCTTGACCAGCCTACAAACCATCTCGACCTCGAAAGTATCACAGCAGTAAACAACGGTCTTGAAACATTCAAGGGTGTAGTACTCTTCACTTCACACGACCATGAAATTCTCCAGACTGTTGCGAACAGAATAATCGAGATTACACCGGATGGTATTATTGACAGACTCGGAACATACGAGGAATACCTTGATTTCAAAAGAAACAGGGGCTGATTGCCTGAAGGTAACGGTTAGTTAACTACCGTTTAGGGATAATACTTTTCAACTTTTTGCGTGTCTTTCTGACTGTAGCTAAAACACAATTTTATATATTTTTCACAATTTCTAATTTGACTTTAAAACATTTTTTTGATATAATAGAGCTATGATTTATGCTTTACATACGAATTATACGAAGCCTTTGACGTAAAAAGGAGAGAAAAACATCATGAATATCAGGTTTGTGATTTCAGCCGTATATTCCGTAGCCACACTGTGCGGAAGCGCTTCTGGGCTTCCGGAAAAGATGGTACAGAAGGAAACCTTTATAGGACCTGTGTACCGCGAGTGTGAGGAAGCAGCTGAAAAAACTGACACAGTTAAAAACACAATTTTATCCAATCTTTATCTTCCAGGGTTCGACGTTAACTCTGACGGCGTGTTTGATGAAGCTGACTCGTTACAGATAAACGAAACACGCAGACAGAAGAAGATCGAAGCCGAGGAAGCAGCAAAAAAAGCAGAGGAAGAAAAGAAAGCAGCTGAGGAAGCCGCAAGGATCGCAGCGGAACAGGCAGCTGTTACAGAACCGGCAGTCACAGAACCGGAAGTAACGGAAACAGAAGTTACTGAACCTGAAGTGACTGAACCGCAGCAGGAACAGACTGAAGCTGTAACTGAACCGGAAGTGACGGAAGAACCTTCTGCCCCGGTACTGCCTGCACCAAAGCAGAGAAATGGTGTTGACATATCAGGCTGGCAGGGCAAAGTTGATTTTGACAGACTTCGCGATGACGGTGTTGAATTTGTAATGATCAAGGCCGGTGAAGGTACGAGAGTATCAGATACTTTCTATGAATATATTGAAGGTGCAAAAGCTGCAGGACTTAACTGCGGCGTATACTGGTTCTCAAAAGCAACATCCTACGATGAAGCAATTGAGGAAGCTGAAGCATGCCTTGAAGTTGTTTCAGACTATCAGCTCGAATTCCCGGTTGCCTGTGACTACGAATACACAGCTATTTATAATTACAGCAATCCGCTTCGTTACGACAAAGCGGCACTTACTGACGCAATACTCGGGTTCCTAAGAACTATCGAGCGCGGCGGATATTATTCGATGCTCTACACCAACACAGACTTCTCCACAAGATATCTTGAAAGAAGCCGAATTACAGAAGAATTTGATATCTGGTGTGCAGGATATAACACCAGCGGACCGGGTCTCTCATGTGGTATCTGGCAGTATTCTGAAAAAGGAAGAAAAGATGGCATCGATATCCTTGGTCGCAATTCCGGTTATGTTGACCTCGACATAGCATACAAGGATTATCCTGAAATAATGAAAGCACTTCACATCAACGGTTTCTGATGAAACGTTTATCTTTTATAAACAGATCATGATGTGATATCAATTATTGCTGTCATATATTTTATAATAATCATCAAAAAACTGAAGCACGTCTTATGACGTGCTTTTTTGTTGCGTTTTTAGTTGTTGGTTTGTCACAAAAAAGACATGAAGTTCTTTAATTTTTTAAGGCTGAATTAAGAAAAGTATATTATAATAGAGTTATGATTTGAAATACTGCCGGAAATGTTCCCCTTCAGAAACATTTGCACGTTACCGGCAGCAACCATACCCACGACAAAATCCCCGACACGAAGGAGTTAATGAACATGAGAAACAAGAAGTTTTTATCATCTGCTCTGGCTGGAGCGATAATTCTGAGCTCGGTTATGACTACAGGCTTTGCAGCATCTGCAGCGGAAGCGGCTACAGGAGATGTAACAGGAGACGGCGTTTTCAATACTGCTGATATCGTTGCACTTCAGAGCTGGTTTATATCAGGCAAGGAACTCAAGGACTGGAACGCAGGTGATCTTTCCGGTGACGGCAAGATCAGCATCATCGATTTCATTATGATGAAAAACAAGCTTTCAGGCGGAACATCCTCTTCAGATCCTGCAGGAAAGACTGACGGAGAAGGCGTAAACGTTGTATTTGACGGTACATCAGTATCTCTTACTGATGCTGACGGAAACAAGGTTGCTTCAAGCGCAGCCATCACTGTAAGCGGAGCAACTGTAACAGTAAAGCAGCCTGGTGAATATTCATTCTCAGGAAAGTCTGATGCAGGTCAGATCGTTGTTGACGTTGACAAGACAACTTATCCGGAAGGAAAGGTAACACTTAACTTTACAGGCCTTACACTTTCAAACAGCACTTCCGCACCGGTATATATTGCGGCTGTCGCTGACGAATGCGTGATCTCAGCCAAGAAGGGCACAGAAAACGTTATTTCAGACGGCACTTCACATACTGATACATACGAGAACGACGGCAAGACATCAGAGATCAAGGCTGCTATCTTCTCACGTGATGACCTCAAGTTCAAGGGCAAGGGCAAGCTCACAGTAAACGGAAACACAGCTGACGGTATCGTTACAACAAATGACCTCAAGCTCTTTAACGGTACAATTGAAGTAAATGCCAAGGACGACGGTATCAGAGGCAAGGATTCAGTTAAGATCGGTGACGCTGACGCAGAAACATATGATGATCTCAGCGTAACAGTAAAGACTACTGACGGCGACGGTATCAGAGCTACAAATACAAAGGATGAGAAGAAGGGCTTTATCGAGATAAACGGCGGTAAGGTAAACGTTGAGGCTCATTCTGACGGTCTTCAGGCTGCAAGAAACATCACTGTAAACGGTGGTGACATAACCATCAAGACATATGTAGGATCTGAATATCAGTCATCAGGTCAGACAGGACAGCCTGGCGGACAGCAGCCTGGACAGCAGGGACCAGGTCAGGGCTGGAACTGGGGCAATCTAACAGCCGGTGAAGGTGAAGGACAGACAGGTCAGAACGCACCTGGCGGAATGGACTTCAGCAACTTTGACTGGAGCAGCTTCACACCTCCGACACAGGGCGGTGAAGGCCAGCAGGGCGGATGGACGATGCCTGGACAGGATGGTCAGGGACAGGGCCAGCAGGGTGGCTGGACAATGCCTGGTGGCCAGAACGGCGGCTGGAACTTCGGCTGGGATGACAGCGGTCACGACCTCGGACTTGATTTCAGTGCCAAGGGCATGAAGGCCGGCAACGGCGACGCTGAGATCGGTGGAACTATTGCAATTAACGGCGGTACAATAAATATCAACTCAACTGACGACAGCATCCACTGCGGTGAACAGCTTGACATTACAGGTGGTGACATTACTGTAATAACAGCTGACGACGGTGTTCACTGTGACAAGTACCTTAACGTAAGCGGCGGCAAGATAACTGTAAAAGACGGCTACGAAGGCCTTGAAGCTATGCAGGTACATATCACTGACGGTGACATTAATATCCATGCATTTGACGATGCAGTAAACGCAGGCGAAAAGGGCGTAAAAACTCCGTTCGTAGCTAATGAAAATGCCTTTATCAAGATAGACGGCGGTAAGATCCATGCTTATGTTACAAACACAGCAGAAGGTGACTGCATCGACTCAAACGGTCACATGTACTTCAACGGCGGTGAAGTATATGCTGAGGGTTCAGTAGACGGTCCTGACTCGGCTATCGACGCAGACGGCGAGATCTTCGCTAACGGCGGTATCCTCGTTGGTGTCAGCGGTCCTGGCCTCGGCGAACTTCCATGTAACGAATCAAAGCAGTACTCACTCTACTGGAATGGTTCAACCAAGTACGCAGGCGGCAGCACAGTAACACTTCTTGACGGAAGCGGCAGGGAAATGATTTCATACAAGTCCGAGAATGCTTTCAAGTGTGCAGTTATCAGTTCACCTGATATTAAGATGGGCGAAAACTATACAATTAACGTAAACGGTGAAAAGGTAGCTGAATTTACTGTAAATGCGAAACTTATGAAGCAGGGTGCATCAGGCGGCTTCGGCGGTTTCCAGTGGCAGTAAGATCCGGAACAGCCTTTACGGCAGAGATATGAGATCATCTTAACGAAAGTATAAACAAAAAGAACCCGTAATCCAAGTGGCTTAAGCTTGGGTTACGGGTTCTTTTGTTACGTGAACGAATCGTGTTTTTGAAAATGCTGATTTATAAATCAGCGAGGGGACTGAGGCGAAGCACCGCAGACCCTCTCTCCGTAAATCCGGCGAAGCCGGATTACGGTTTAGTGTTATTTTAGAAGGTGTGTCTCGGATAGATTATAAGCAGTGAACCCTTTCTGACGCTGACGGAGGAGTCAGTGCCGCAGAATTCATTGCTTACACCTATCGGAAATCGATTATCCATGTGATAATCATTTACAGTGTATTTAAGGCCTTTTTCAGTGACGCCCTCACACTCGCTGTCGAGTGAGAAAACTGAAATATAGCCCGTCATTTCGCTGTTAAAGCTTATTTCCGAATCATGTATGACAGTCATTATCTCATTTTCTGCGTACAGAAAACCTTTTTTTCCTTTGCATGCAAGGTAGTTAAGTAACTGGATATTTGCAAAGGTGTGGTCGTTTCTTCCGCCTGTACCGCCGAAAATGTGAAACTCGTCAAAACCTCTTTCGAGGCCGGCATTGACTGCACACAGCATGTCGGTCTCATCCTTTACGGGATTGAGTTTTATAACTTCTTCCGTATCGTTTGTGTTTTGTTCTCCCAGAGAATCGAAGTCTCCGATAAGTATATCTGTTTTTATCTTCTGGAGGCTGTTAAATATATATCCTCCGTCAGCAGAGATAACAAGATCATCTGCCGACGGAGTAAAATCATCGCCTGTATAGTGCGAACCGGCACCGGTAATAAAACATCGTTTAGCCATCTGTAATGTACCTTACTGACCGTTCTGAGCTACAGATACGCCTGCATCAGTAAGACCGATGTCAAGAAGTGCTGAAGCGTCTGACATAACCTTAGGAAGCTCGCCGTTCCACTTTTCAACCTGTTCGTTTCTGATTACAAGTTCTGTGAGTGATTCGTTGAGGAGCCTGTTGGCTTCTGCCTGAGCGTTTGCTTCAGTAAGTGTTGCCTGTGCTGCAGCTTCGGCTGCAATTGTCTTTTTCTTAGCTTCTGCCTCGGCAATTACGATAGCCTGCTGCTGTTCTGTCTTTGTCTTCAGGAGATTCTGTTCAGCAACCTGCTTTGCTTCGATAGCAGCATTGAACTCGCTTGAGAAGTCAAAGTTTACAATGTTGAACTTCTCGATTATGATACCGTAGTCCTTAACTTTCTGTTCGAGTGTGGTCTTGATCTCTTCACCAACTACTGCACGCTCTGTAATAAGTTCCTCAGCTGTGTATTTAGCTGTTACAGACTTCATGCTTTCCTGTACCGCAGGCATGAGAATGATGCTCTCATAATCACGTCCGATGGTCTGATAGATCTTTGCACTCTGATCGCTGCTGATCTTGTAGTTTACCGCAATGTTGCTTACTACTGACTGAAGGTCTTTTGAAACTGCTGTCGCATTTGCCTCATAGACCTGAATCTTGTTGGACATCATTTCGACTGTCTGTACAAAAGGAGCCTTCAGATGAAAACCTTCCTGATAGGAGCTGTTTGAAACCTTGCCTAATGTAAGTACAACGCCTGTATGTCCTGCAGGAACGATCGCTACTGATGATGAGACAACTATGATAGCTGCAACTGCCGCGATTATTACGCCTGCAACCTTACCTGTCTTCTTGTTTACTTCCTTCATGTTTACATATGTCTGTTCTTTCATGTCCGTTCTCTCCTTCGGTGAGTTTTGGAAAATCGCTGATATAAATCAGCACTGGGGATCAGGGCGAAGCCCCGTCTGCCCCTCCGGAGATCCTGTAGATCAGAATCTCCGGTTTGATAATTGTTTTGTTTTGCTGTTGTCTTTCCGGTTGTTATTCGGGTCTTTCTTCTGTTCTTAACGTTTAATACCGTTGATGTTTTCTCGTTTTGTTCTTTCTTTTGTTCTTATTTTTCTTATTTTGACTTTTGTTTTTCTTATGTTGTGTTTTTCTTTTGTTCTCTTTTTATCTCTTTTATTTTCCTATAAAAAATGTTTTTCTCTCTTTTGTTCTCTTTCCCCGTGCTGCAGGATCTGTATTTATTTTTATCGATTCCTTACAGCTTATATTTCTTTATATCCAGTCTTTCGTACTCAGCTTCAAGCTGTGACTTGATGAGTGAAGACCGGTATGCCAGAGTCATTATGAAAAGCGTGTTTTCCAGAATGTCCTCCTGCTCCTTGACATAATTGTCATTGTGCTTTATTACTTCTTTGATGGTCGCACGAATAGGTTCAGATTCATAGATCTTTTTCTCATCCAGTTCACAGATTATCGTGCAGAATATATTGTAAAGATCGATATCCGGAATTATATCATCGCTTGTATCTTCTACCTTACCGTTGATATAATTCATAAGAACCGCAATGTTTTCCAGCTGCATTGTTCCGCGCAGCATGTTGATGAGAAGGATTCGTATTACCTGTACCTCATAGTATTTTTTTCCCGGAATGTTTACGACCCATCCACGCTTGATCCAGTTCTGGATGGTGGATCCGCCCAATCCGGTAAGTTTCGAAAGCTGTGACAAAGTTAAGCCTCCTGTAGCTGAAAGTATAGGAGATATGAGTGAGAAAGCTTCCGTTTTAACTTTTTCTGAGTACTGAAGTGTTGTACCCGGTATTGTTTTTATCATTTTTCTGACTCCTTTTCTAATAGATTTAATAAGTCATTCAAACTTTAAAAACGTTCTAACAACCTTATTGATTAATCGCATAAACTCTTTATGCGA
>JBGUVZ010000252.1:0-2666 GCA_045220685.1 Oscillospiraceae bacterium
TTTTTGCTGTCACGGTTTCCGCCGCATCCGAAGAGACAGATAAGTCTTCCTTTGCAGTATTCCTTAACACTGCTCAGGATATTCTCAATGGCATCCGGTGTGTGCGCATAGTCACAGAGAACTGTAAAGTCACGTCCTGTAGGAATGATCTCACATCTTCCCTTAACGCCCGGATATTCAGTTATGACTGGAATTATCTTTTCCGAAGGAATGCCGAATTCCACGCAGGCTGCATAAGCCTCGAGAACATTTTCGACATTGAACTTTCCGGTCATTCTCATCGTTACTTCAGTGCTTTTTCCGTCGCGTTCAAGTGTGAAGGACGTTCCGTCAGCTCCCAGTGATATGCCGTGTGCCATAAAGTCTGCTTTTCCGTTAAGACTGCAGCTAAATTTACGGCAGTTTATTTCAGAATAAAGTCTTTTACCATACGCGTCATCGGTATTTATCACAGCAGTGTCGGAAACATCAAAAAGCATTTTCTTTGCCTTGTAATATTCCTCCATTGTTCCGTGATAGTCAAGATGATCCTGAGTAAGGTTCGTAAAGACTGACACATCAAAATGAGTAGGTCCTGTTCTGTACTGAACAAGCCCGAAAGATGATACCTCCATTACCACCACATCGCATTTTTCCTTTACCATCTGGTCAAGAAGTGCCATGTAGTCGTAAGTCATAGGAGTGGTGTTGTCCGTATGCAGCACCTTATCGCCTATCTCGTTCTGAATCGTACCGATAAGGCCGACTTTGTATCCGCATTCAGTAAGGATCTTTTTTATTACATTGGTCATGGTAGTCTTTCCGTTTGTACCGGTAACACCGATGACCTTAAGCTTTCTTTCCGGATGGTCAAACCACGCCGCACAGAGTTCGCCGTAGCATTTTCTTGAGCTGTCAGTGATGATCTGACGTTCAAGTCCGAGATCACGCTCGGTCACTACTGCAGCCGCTCCGAGTTCCAGTGCCTCTGCTGCCTTGGTATGTCCGTCGAAGGAACCGCCCTTAACGCAGACAAAAACACAGTTCTTTTCTATTTTTTTCGAATTGTCAGTAACGCCCGATACTTCACAGTCCGGAAAATCCAGTGTTCCGGCATAGGACGTACTTCCAAGTAATTCTGATAATTTCAACTAAAACGCTCCTTTGTTCGCGTCAGCCTATCTGACTGTTAACACCGAAGAGTACCTGAACGATAGTGCCCTCAGTTACTGAAGATCTTGCTTCAACGCTCTGGGTAAGCACAATTGCTTCGTCACTCTGGGAACCGTTTGCCTTAAGATTGAGTCCGAGAGTCTCAAAAAGTTCTTTGACTTCTGCAATCTTCATGTTTGTGAGATCCGGCATCATGATGACCTTAGGCTCTGCAACATGATCGGTATAGAGGAAGACCTTGCATCCGGCAGGCATACTGCTTGTAAACGAAGGTGACTGGGAGATAACATTGTCTCCTTCGCCCCTGAGTACCGGTGTAAATCCTGCTTCCTTGATCTGATTTACTGCCTCTTCGGCAGAAAGTTCATCAACGTCAGGAACACGCTTGTCCATAGTGAGCACTTCTTCGTCAGTGTATTCCGGATAGTATCCCATATACGGGAGAGTCTTCTCCATTATCTCACGGACACACGGTGCAGCGACCTGTCCGCCGTAGTAGGAACCAGACTGAGGTTCGTCAACGGCTACATATACAACTATTTCAGGATCATCTGCAGGTGCAAATGCACAGTATGAAGCAACGTGCTGAAGTGACGGAGCTGCATAGATCTTTACTGCATCAGGATTTCTGTTTAAAAGTCTGTCGTATTTGATCTCTTCGGCAGCCTTCTTGGATTCCTTTTCGGCTGTACCGCTCTTGCCGCCTATTTTGTAACCGCTTATCTTTACGTTACCGGAGTTGGTGGCATCAACGTTGTTCTGCAGTGCCTCACGTACAAGAGCTGAAGTCTGTTCGGATATTACCTGTCGTCTTACTTCAGGCTCTACCCTTATAACTTCGTTCATATCTGAATCGACGATGCTGCCCACAACGTGCGGCCTTAAAAGATATCCGCCGTTTATGGCCGCTGTGTATCCTGTTATCATCTGGATAGGTGTAAGACAGTTGGCCTGTCCGAAAGCAGATTCGGCAAGGTCGAAATCATTGGTTCTTAAGACTGATCCGCTTAGGAACGCACTGTCAACTTCACCCGGAAGATCGATACCCGTAGGTTCACGGAGTCCGAAGGCATCGGCATAGTAACTGAACTTTTCTCCGCCCAGTTTAAGACCTATCTGCATGAACGCAGGGTTGCATGAATTGAGAAGTGCCTTCTTGAAATCCTGCTCACCGTGCCCGCCGTATTTCTCATGGCAGTTGATCCTTGCGTTGTTGATCATTTCAAAGCCGTTGCAGACATATTTGTCTTCAAATGAAGCGACCTTTTCCTCAAAGGCAGCTGCACTGGTAAACACCTTGAAAACCGATCCCGGTTCGTTGATAATGGAAATCGCTTTGTTTTTCCACATTCTTTCGAGAAGATCGGCTTCTGTTATCTTGGTGAGAGTTCCGTCTTCCTCAATAGTCGGAAGTTCCGTAGCTGTTATCATTGTGGCGTCTGATTCAAGAAGTGCCTGATCTGCAGCTGAAAGAACACCCTTATTGTTTATATCGAATCCCGGAGCGGAATACA
>JBGUVZ010000253.1:0-5063 GCA_045220685.1 Oscillospiraceae bacterium
TAAGTTTATACTGATGAACCATTAATACTCCTTATTACGTAAGTAAAGCCGAAGTCAGAGGCTTCGGCTTACTGTATTTTGATAATCCGCAAACGACAGATAACTGTCATTTACCTGTTTTTCTTCAGAAACGATCAGTTTCTTTCACAAGGCTGATTAGCAACGCCGCATGATGTCTTGCATGCTGACTGGCATGATGTCTGGCATTCGCCGCATCCGCCTTCTGCATTTCTGAGGCCGCGAGTTGCAATAGTTCTGATTCTTCCTGTGCTTTCGCAAGGCTGGTTAGCTACGCCGCATGATGTCTTACAAGCTGACTGACATGATGTCTGGCATTCGCCGCATCCGCCTTCTGCGTTTCTGAGGTCTCTTGTTTCAATTGACTGTATTCTGTTCATGTTAATTACCCTTTTCCTAGAAATTTTTATAATTCAATTATACAATAACAGTCAAAGTTTGTCAAGTCCATGAACATACAGGTTTACATTGAAACACTGATCAGATCAGATATCCTCAGGCTGTTATCATAAAAATCAGAGTGTGTCAATTTTCTTTGCAAGAAAACGCATAAGTTCAGCAACGTCTGCAATATGGAATACTCCGTCGCCGTCAAAATCAGCGTGATCTATCTGTGCATCATCAAGAGTTACGTCACCGAGAAGACACAGACTTAAAAGTGTGAGGTCTGTGGTATCAACAACGTCATCACCGTTTATATCGCCCTTAACCTTTATCTCAGTAAACGGATAGGCACTTACAAGTGTCTCGCCTGTTGTGTTGTCTTTAAGTACAAGATTTCTGAATCTGAGTTTTGTACCTGGAGAAAAACAGTCATTGGCTGTTGTTGAACCGGCACCGCCAAGGAAGAAGCACCATTCAGCTTCCGGTATATCAGCAATACCTGTGAAATCACAGCTTACGTTGAGAGTATCTCCTTTTGAAATGCTCTGGTTGTTCCATGCATTGCTGTATGTTGTATCTGCATTCTCCCATACAACACCGTCAATATAGCTCTTGATAGTTGAATTACCGAACTGGTTATGCCATACTTCACCGGCAACAGCATCACCGACATCGCTTGAATCATAGTTTGCTATCTTTGTATAGTAGCTTCCCATATGATCTGATGATATAGCATAACAGATCGAATATTCATGATCCTTTTCAATTGAGAATCCTCTTATTCTGAACTGAAGATCCCACTTGTCAGTACCGCCGCGCTTTTCGCCACCCGGATTGACTACTTTGAAAATGTATTCCTTGTTATCCTTGTCATCGACAAGTTCACCTTCAGCAGGAGCAGTAGCATTTACGTGCCATACTGTAAAATCCTTTTCCTCCTTTTCAGAAACTACTTCTGTTTCAGGAGTTTCTTCTGCGTCAGGTGTATCCTCGCTTTCTTCACCAGCTTCTTCTGCAGCTGATGTATTTTCTTCGCTTACAGCCTCATCTTCAGCATAAATAAAAGGAACTGTCAGAGATGAGAGCATAAGCAGGGATGTTAAAAACGAAACTGCTTTTTTCATAATAATCGTCCTCTTAAATCTTAAAACCCGGAATCCGTTTATACCGAGTTTTTTCTGAACCCTAAATAACTTTCCAGAATAATTGTTGCTGCAACTGCATCAACAACTGCTTTTCGTTTTTTGCCTCTTGTATTTGTCTGGTTAAGGTAATAGTGGGCAGATACGGTTGTACTTCTTTCATCCCAGAGTTTTACCGGAACTCCAACCAGTTCAGAAAGTTTCTCCGCAAAAAGCTCACACTTCTGCGCACGTTCGCCAATGGTACCGTTCATGTTCTTCGGATGTCCGACAACAACTTCCTCGGCACCATGTTCTTTTGCCGCAGCAGCTACCTTTTCAATACATCTGTCAAAATTCTTTTCTTCTATAACCCCTGCCGGAGAAGCCAGAAACTCAGACTTGTCACTTACTGCAAGACCTGTTCTTGAATCTCCGAAATCAACTGCCATAATTTTCATTTAATCTGTATCCCCGCACTTACCATGGTTTAACTGCACCAATGATCTCACTTACTGATTTGATACCCTTTTCGTCGAGGAACTGGTTCATTTCGTCGATGATCTTTACAGGTGCAAAAGGATCTGTGATAACAGCAGCGCCTACCTGAACGGCAGATGCTCCGGCCATCATCATCTCAATGGCATCGCGGCCTGATGAAATACCGCCCATGCCTATTACAGGGATCTTTACTGCATTAGCTACCTGCCATACCATACGTACAGCTATCGGGAATACAGCCGGACCTGACATACCGCCGCAATTGTTTCTGAGTACAGGTCTGCATGTGTTGATGTCGATCCTCATACCCAGAAGAGTATTGATAAGTGACACTGAATCAGCGCCCTCTGCCTCTACTGCCTTCGCAATCGAAGCAATATCCGTAACATTCGGAGAAAGCTTGACTATAAGCGGTTTACGTGTCGCATTTCTTACTACCTTTGTAACTGAAGCTGCCCCGTCACAGCTTACACCGAACGCAGCGCCTCCGTGCTTTACGTTAGGGCATGAAATGTTGAGCTCGATCATGTGAACGTCTGTAGCATCGAGCTTTGCCGCAACCTCAGCACATTCCTCTGGTGTTGAGCCTGCTATATTCGCAATAATAACAGTATCCTTCTTCATAAGGTTAGGAAGTTCAGTGCTTATGAAGTGATCGATTCCCGGATTCTGAAGGCCTACTGAATTGAGCATTCCCATAGGTGTCTCAGCTATTCTCGGAGGAAGATTACCTGTTCTGAGTGTTCCTGTGGTACCCTTCGTTGCTATACCGCCGAGTTTTGAAAGAGGATAGAATTCCTCGTACTCACGTCCGTATCCGAATACGCCTGATGCAGGGATAACCGGATTCTTGAAATCCACACCCGCTACTTTCACTGAAAGATCAGCCATTACCAGTTCACCTCCTTCGAATCAAATACCGGACCGTCCTTGCAGACATGTCCGAAACGTTCTTCCCCGTTCTGCTTTAATTTGCACGCACATACAAGACAGGCACCTACGCCGCAGCCCATTCTTTCTTCAAGAGAAACCTGACACGGTACGCCTTTTTCCTCTGCGATTGATGCTACTCCTTTGAGCATTGGAATAGGACCGCATGAAAGAACCTGTGATGCACCGGCTATATTTTCAGCCATCGGAACAGTGACAAGGCCATGCACGCCGCATGATCCATCATCGGTACAGATGATCACCTCAGCACCTGTTGCTTCAAAATCCTGTCTGAGGATGACTGCGTCAGCGCTTCTGAAACCGAGTATTACCACTGCATTTTTACCGTAGTGCTTTGCAAGCGGAAGAAGAGGAGGAACACCGATGCCGCCGCCTGTTATAATGGTCTTTCCGGAAACTTCATTCATGGTAAATCCATGACCAAGCGGACCAACTATATCAAGATTAGCGCCCTTAGGTGTATCAGCAAGCTTGAGTGTGCCCTCACCCTTAGCCATAAAAACGATTCTGATTGTCCCTTTTTCCTTGTCGATCCCGCAAAGTGAGATTGGTCTTCTGAGAGTATGTCCCTCAGGAAGAATGTTGACGAACTGACCGATTTCGGCAGCCGCAGCTATTTCAGGACAAAGTATGGTAAAGTCAAATATCTGCTTCGCAAGTGTTTTCTTTTCAAGAAGAAGATATTTTCCCTGAGTATATTTCATATTTATCAGCCCTTCTGTATTTTATCATAAAAAACAGGCTGATCTTATAAAAATGTAAAAAAGTCATAATAACATCAGTCTGTATCATATTAAATTATAACATATTACAATTTTTCAGTCAACGATGTTCCACTAAATCTGCAAAAATAAACTAACATCGTGTCGATAAAGCGACGAAATATGCCACCTGTCACAATTACTATATAAAAACTATTACATGTCTGAAGAAAATAAACTGCTGTTACAGATTTGCCTTCCGCTAAAGGTAATGGCCGCCTCGATGAGACAGCCATTGCTATTTATTATATTTATCAAGAGTGGTGAAATTTAATGAAAGCATCGTATCCCGTGCTCTTCCATCTTCTTTATTTCTTTCTCAGGCATATTGATAGACTGTGTAAATGTCTTCGATTTCGAATAGTAATTCGTTTTCATACAAAGAACACCGTCATCTGTACGCTCGAAATCATAAGCAAAGATTTCAGGATTCATGATCCTGTCGGGAACAAACTGCCGTACCATACTCTCTTCAAGCCTTACTCCTGTACAATAATCTTTGAACTGATCAGCATGTACAAGCTTTCCGTTTTCGTACTGATAGTATTCACAGTTGATGGTCACTCCATAATTAAGAGTTCCGTCGCCCCTAAACGATTCCACACTGACAGGATTCCCGTCTGAATCGTATTCAGCCCACTCCATGTCCAGTAATTCTATTGATACATCTGATTCTCCGCCAGAATATATATTTACAACGTAATCTGCCTGAAGCTGATCAGATATACAGATCGTAACATACTTTCTGCAGCTATTTATAGACTGTTCCAGATGATGCAGTTTACCATCCTTATCAAAATGCATGGTTGCATAACTCTCTGCAATTGCACCCTTAGGAAGTTTTTTATACAGTCGCGGGAAAAGTGCCTTTGCTACATTAATATGCTGAAGAATACGATGACTGCTCAAGTCAGATGAAAGACAAGGATCCGGTATTCTCGCATAATAAACTGTATATTCCCCATTTGTAAAATCCGGTTTAAATATTTCAGTATGCGTATTACAAATTTCCTTGTATTTTCTCAGTAATTCTTCCTTGTTAAATTCCATATCGATCTTCCCTTATTTCAATGCGATTTCCCGCTCCGTTTCCACGGAATGCATCTGTTTACACGCTTTTTATACTCTGCATACTCGTCACCATAAAGGTCAAGAAGCCATTTTTCCTCAGTATTTTTGAGTACAACAGTCAGTATCACCCAGTCGACAGCGATTATCGGAACCAGCCACATATTATGCCACATGAATGACACGCCGATAAACGTAAACCAGCATCCTGTATACATTGGATTACGGACTAAGGAATAGATGCCATCGGTCTTAAGTT
>JBGUVZ010000254.1:0-4425 GCA_045220685.1 Oscillospiraceae bacterium
CGTTTTCCTGCAAGGGTTCACCATCATAAGTTCTAAACGACGGATATCCAAAATATTTTTCAAGATACTTTACAGGATCAAGCTGTAAATGACAATAACTACACATATGACAGGATGTATTTCTTAAAAGACGAAGAACATTGTTTACTCTTGGATAATTCATAAGAACCCATCGTGGAATAATCGAATTATCTTCCGTTGCTGAAATTTGTGCCAGACAATATGCAAGTTCTATTGGTGTATTGACTATAATATCACAAATAGATGCATTTTTGCATATTTTCCCATCAAATGTTTGAACTATAAGATTTACTAATTTATCGGTATCAATATCCGATTCATAATCAACATAATCAAAAAAACCTGAAAAATGAATATCTTCTCGTAATAACCCAAAGAATATTCGCTTCATACTATCATCAAGTTTTTCAAAAGCATTCATTTCATCATAGAATAAAACTCTTGCCTTAACAGAATCATTCAATGGATTATTCAGTTCTTCAGTCTGAAGTTTATCATTCTTTACAAGAGCATGATATGGTCTGTTAGGAAACAGTAACGGCGAAAGATAAAGAGTATCAATAGCAATTTTTGTATTCGGTATATCTGTATACTTAAGATCGTGTTCTATAATATTGTGTCCACAAATAAAAACTGAATTTTCAATAAAAGAAAGGAATCTATGAACTGATTCTGTGTGAAGCTGATCGTCGTTTTCTGTAATTGCTCCAAAATCGCATACCTTGTGAGTTGTTTCACTTACTTCTGTATCAATAAAAGCGATATGTTTCATATATTCCCCTCCCTCCGAAATTTTGCATGCTCGATCTTATGACAAATTCTTATAAATGCCTGCAAATTATTATACATATATTTTACACGATTTTGTCACTTATGTCAATATAGCATTAATATCAAGAAACAATTATGTATCATTATACCAATCAATTAGGAATAAAAAATCCTGATATACCGTTAATCGATACACCAGGATAATATCTCATTTTCTTAAAGCAATTAATTATTCTGAACAACCTGATAAATCTGCTCTTAACAGTCCCCATAAAGTTATATCTATCAGTTCACCGCGACACATTTCGTACTGTCTGAGCACGCCTTCTTTTTTAAAGCCAGCTTTTCCCAAAAGTTTCTGAGAAGCAATATTCGGTATTTCTACGAAGGCTTCTATTCGATTAATATCAGTCTCATTAAAGATATGATTAAGAATAAGTTTTATTGCTTCTGTCATTAAGCCCTTTTTCCAGTATGCTTTATTTAGTTCGTATCCCATTTCAGCTTTTTGGCTGTCTTCTGAAAAAGCAAAGAAACCGCATGTACCTATCAGTTTATTATTCTCTTTTAATTCGATACCCCATCTTAACATGCTTTTTTCTTTCATTGCGTTTATGAAAAAATCAACTTGTTTTTCTGCTTCTTTAATATCATTAAAAGGAAGAACATCGTAGTATTTCATAACATCTCTGTCTGAAAATACTTCAAACAGATCTTGTGCATCACTATTTTTCAGAGGTCTTAAAATAAGACGATCAGACTCTAAAACAATAGCGCTGTCAAATATTTTCTTTATCATGGTGGTTTATAGTTCCTGTTCACATAAGCGGTTGAAAGCGGCTCCGCCGCTTTCTATCAAATCCGCCTCTTTGAGGCGGCACCATCCGCGGGGCAGTTCAGTCAGTCGCTAAAAGATCCGTAAACTCATTTCATGAAGTTTTTTTACACAAATGCTTCTGCGAGATTCTTGCCTTCAACAGTTTTGAAAATCAAACCAGTGTTTTTATTCTTATTGAAACTGTAAGTAAGAAGATAGCCCTTATCAAGATGATAATGATCAAGATAAGCGGCAAGCTGATTCTCGCCTTTTTCATGATAAGATTCTCCGCGCCATATCTTAAGTTCAATCACAAATCGCTCACCGTGATAATCAATGACAATATCCATGCGTTCATTATTACGGGTACGCGCTTCAACATAATAGTTTCCTGTACCATTTATGATTGGTCTCACAAAAAGCAAAAATCTTCTTCTGCCCTCTTCTTCATCAAAAGACTCAGCTTTGCCTTCATATATATCATCAAAAACAGTAACATATCTTTCGAGAAGCTTTTCCATATTCAGCTTTCCGTTTACTATGATATTCTCTTTCTCTGAAAAACCGGAACGTGAGATTAAACTTTCTCTAAGTTCATTACGTCCAAGAAAATAATTATACAGAAGCACTTCAAACATTCTGTTTGAAATAGCAAGTACACCGTCATTATTTCTGAGGAAGCCGTACATTTCCCCATCCATTGACGGAATATTATACTGATTATAGATTATCTGTTCCCCGCCGAGCAGTATTCTTTCAAGGAGATCACTGAGCGGTTCATTGTCAGATACTTTACCCATAAGAGAATCAAAAAGCATATTAGATTCTGTAATAATTAATTTAACTGCCTGCCCTACACCAAAGGTATTCCATGAATCTGAAAGCCTTTCGTCTATTGTCTGACAAATACAGCTCACAAGATACGGGTATCCGCTTGTGTAGTCAAAAATCTCTTCGGCTATCCTTCTGGTATCCATACCGGTATGATGATCTTTTTCATATTCGTCAAGCATACCTGTTATACCATCTGCCGAAAGACTCATATCAATATTAAAGTTAGCTGCTATATTCCACGGGCTGTTAAATTTATGTACATCTTCAGGACGAAGCTTTCTCTTAAGATTCTTAACATCCGTCACACCAGCAAGTATTACAGATTGAAATGTATCAGCTCCTTTGGATACACGAGCGATATATCCTGATCTTAGCTGTGCAAGAAAATCAAGAAAGACCTGATTATTTGATGCACTGTCAACCTCATCTATAATAAGAACTACAGGTTTATCAGAATCCTTACACCATCTTCTGAACACACGGAAGATATCAGCCATACGGACTTTCTCTGTATCATTTTGCGTTATCTCACGGAGCATATCAAGATAAGGTTCTGGTATTTCAGCATCGTTCAATTCGCATTCATCGATCAGCATCTGCGCCAGTGCCTGAGTAAATACTCTGCCGCTTGAAAAATCATCATCATCAAGGTCCTGAAAATCAAGGCTTAAAACATCGTATTTGTCTTTAAGATCTTTCTTAAGGGCCGTAAGTGTAGTTGTCTTTCCATACTGTCTTGCTCTGTTTATGGTAAAATAATCGCCGGCATCGACCATTTTTCTGATCTTTTTAAGGCGTTCTGTAATATCGACCATATAATTATTTTCAGGTATACATGCGCCTGTAGTAGTAAATACTTTCAATCGTAGACCGCCTTTCATTAAGAATTTTCGAATTAGTTAATTCTATTGTACCATATTAACAGATGCAAATCAATTATTAGATTCAATATATATACCTTATCGGCACCATCCGCGGGGCGTTTTAGTGCGCTAAAAGCTCTATAAACTCATTCCAGTTTCTTACGTATGAATACGGAAAATCAGGTTTTATCTTTTCGTTTCTCTCGTAAAGATTGTGTGGGACGCTGCGGTCGTCGTAGAGTACCGGATGGAAGCCGAAGTTTCCAGCGCCTACTACGTCGGCGGCCATATCATTTCCGACATACCAGATGTCATCTTTTTCAAGTCCGCTCTTGCGAAGTGCCATTTCGAACATGTGCGGATCTGGTTTACGGAAAACGTACTCGCTGGATGCTAGAATGAATTCAAAGTCGTGCTCCGGAAATCCTTCGGTCAGTCTTCTTGTAAGTACAGCTCCTGACCAGCATAGATTGCTTATTACTCCGGTGCGTATATTGTTTTTCCTGAGGAACGCTAGCATATCAGCCGCTCCGGGTGTCTGACACGGTGCAGATATTCCGTTCCAGGTGATGTACTCTGCTTCTTCGAGCGGTACTGAAAGCTTCATATCAAAATGCTCCAGTACGTTCTTCATGAAAATATGCTCATGTATTTCGATAAGGTCTCCGCGCAGTGCTTTTATCTCATCAAACAACTTCAAAAGATATACCCCGAATTCTTCTAGGCTTATATTGTGCGGATTCTCACATATGTACGGATAGATAGCCGCATTTCCGCTTTCAGGATCAAAATCCGGTTCGGACATCAGCGTTCCGCCGTAATCAAAGAGGATCATTTTCGGTTTATTCATATATGCAAGATCATCCTTCCTGTAATTTTTAGCCGATATGCAGGAAGCAAACATGCTCTGAATATCGGCTATGTAATATTAATTATTCAGTTATAGTGAACGTCATCTGGATATCTTAAGTGTATTATTTCAGATTAAAACGCTTCGGTGCAAGTTTGTATACAAGCAGGAATGAAAGCGGAATAAAAAGAATTGTTGCTATCGCAAATATCACAAAGAAATATCTCAGTGAAGTTTCAGTCCAGGCGCCATTATTGGATATCATATAA
>JBGUVZ010000255.1:0-6201 GCA_045220685.1 Oscillospiraceae bacterium
CCGAATGTTTTTGAAATACGAAGTGTTTTCTTTGAAACGGTTTTATAAAGTGAAAGAAGATCTTCAAGTTCCTGAGGAGGCAGGAAATTCCAGTAATATGCATTTTCACGGTCTTCTTTAAGTTCAGGATGATCAGCAAGCAGCTGTGCTTCTATAGCGGCATCACGACGACGGTCAATACGACCTATTCTCTGCATAAGGCGAACAGGATTCCAATGCAGTTCATAATTTATAAGACACGCAGCATCCTGTAAGTTCAAACCTTCTGCAAGTACATCAGTAGCAATAAGGATCTTTATTTCATTATCAATTTCTGACGATGAACAACCATTATAATACGGAGCAAAACGCTGAATCATTTCATGACGATCTCCTGATGTCTGACCGTCTATTTCAAATATATTTGTAAATCCGGCATCCTGCAGTTCATATTCAATATACTTAGCAGTCGCCCTATACTCAGTGAAAATAATAACCTTCTTATTACGAATTTTGGGTTCTTCTTTAAGAATACGCTTCAACTCAATAATCTTATCATCATTCTTTGAACTTAGTTCCCTCATATCCTGAATAAACTTCGCAAGAGTTTCCATATCCATTATTGTATCTATGAGCAATGCGTCGATATCAAAATCATTAACATCAAACGTCTCCTGAGCATTCCATACATAATCAGGAAGACTATCCTCAATATCTTCAATTGAAGTCTGATTAGAAGCGGCATAGCTTTCTGCATACTGAAGTATTTCTTCCTGAGTTGCCTGTAATCGCTCAACACGTCGTTTGCTACCAGAGTCTATCTCTTTATAGTCGTTAAGGAATTTATTCAGTCGAATATAGATTTTTATACAGGTTTCCTTAAATGCTTCAATAGAACTTTCAAAACGTTTCAGCAAAAGAATACGGATAAGATTTACTACCTGCTGCTGACGTCCTGTTACCATTTCATCCAATTTAGATTTATCGCCTTTATAATATTCATCACCATAAGGTGAATAAACAGCAAGTGAAAGAATAGTTATTGTTTTTCCATTTTTATCTTTACGATCAAACGATTCCTTAAAGTCCTTTATTAGCTTTCCATATGATTTTTCTAAAGAGTAATTAACAACTGCCGGAGGCTGCCTTTTTGAAAAAGTAACATTATTTCCTTTTTCATTTTCCAGACAACTCTTTACATAAGCACGACTTCTCTGTACAACAAGTTCAGTAACAAGTTTGTCAGCTCTTACACTATCTGAAGAAATATCAATGGATTCGTTCTTATCTTCACCTGATGACTGATCAAGTTGCTTCTCCATTTTATAAAAATGTCCTGAAAGGCTATGAATACCAAGAGGAGCAGAAGCGAAATAATCTTCCTGTCTGTGAGTAAACAGTTCGATCAGGTGCTGCAAATCGAGGAAACTGTTATTAATAGGTGTAGCAGTAAGCATAAACATCTGCTTTTTGCATCCTGACTGCATCATATCAAACAGTTTTCTGTAACGCTGAGAAGAACGGTTACGGAAGTGATGCGCTTCATCAATGATCACTATCTCTGCCTGTTCTGCAATCTGATCCATCAGGTTTTGGTTTTTTTCAAGTGTCAGATCAGTGTGGTTAATGATCTTGAACGGATAAAAACCTTCGAGTATTTCCGGTACAAGTTTCTTAATAGTAACTTCCCATACTGAAACTCTTGCAGAAGCAGGAACAATAAGCACAACGTTCTTACGTTCTTTCTTAACAAAACGCTCTATAAGCATCATTCCAATATATGTTTTTCCGAGACCAACACCATCACAAAGGAAGGCACCAGAATAACGTTCTGCTATCTGAACAAGACTGTTGTAGCCATCTTTCTGATACTGAGACAAACCTTTATATACAACAGAATCTTTTTCTTCCCACTCTGAAACAGTTTCTTCATGGCCATTAAAATACTCGTACATAGAACGAAGATAAACTTCATAAGGACTGAATTCACGGCAATGCATTTCCATTATTTTAAGCACTGCTTCAGTAATATCTTTTCCTTCCTGCCACTGCTTATCAAACCATTCCTGAAGCTTTTCAACATCGTCTTTGACCTGAACATTCAGCTCAATATTCTGAGTAAGTCCTGCTTTTGTAAAATTACTTGAACCAACAAGAGCATAACCTGCCGGAACATTCATTGAAGAAATAAAATTTTTACTGTAGTCATCACGAAAATAAGTAATATAGGCTTTAGCATGGAATTTGCTTTTGTCATATACACGGCATTCAATTTTTCCCAATTTCATAGCCTGAATAATAGCAGGAACACCAATAAGAAAATCATTCTTTTCCTGTTCGAGATCAATACTTTCTCTAAAACGCTCAATCAAAACATTTTCTATATTGGCTTTATCAATAACATCTTTAGTACGCTTGGTCATTTCGTTTCCAAGAACGATTCTAACCTTATCAAGCTTCTGCCATTCCTCTCCTAACGCAAGAAGTCCACCAATCTCGAAATAACCTGTTGCAATATCCATCTGTTTTGAGATAGAACACCACTCAGTTAGGTATTTCTTAACGGTAGACTCGTCGTTACTATTATCAACAATATACAGTGCATCATGTGCCATAATAAATTACCCCCCTATATAATTTCCAATCATAAATTAAAGTAAAAGTTCCGAATCACATTTCTTTCTGAGCAACAATAACAAATCCCTATCTTGCTCAAAAAGAAATTTTCAGCATATTTACTTTCATCTTATGAAAGTATTGTACCACAAGCTATCATAAAATGCAAGTATATTGGTGTATAATCTTCTTATTTAGAAGATTTGAGGTGAGACAGTGTACGATTTAGGGGCATTAATCAAATCATTACGAAAAGAACGCAATATCACTCAGAAAAAGTTAGGTGAACTTTTAGGAGTTACCGAAGCAACAGTAAGTAAATACGAGGCTAATCAGGTCATCCCTGCTTTCGAAACCCTCCGCACAATTGCAAGTATCTTTAATGTTTCTATGGACACTCTCTGCGGTATGAAACATCAGGGAACGCTCTCGACTCACGGGCTGACTGAATCGCAGACTGAATCAGTCAAGGCGCTTATCGATGCATACCGGATCAGAAATGCGCAGACCGGCAGACAGCTTACGCAGGAGCAGTTTGCGGTGCTTGGAAAGATCACAGCTGAAATGACAAAATAAAAACCGAAGGATCACTCCAAATAATTGAAGTGAAAACCTTCGGTTTCTTCGTTTATATTAGATCATTAACATAAATATTTGCTTGTAACATAAAATATGTTATCGTTCAATTTTTATGTTATCGAAATTTTATTTATGCGCCTGCGGCGCATTACAACTGAAGCGGAGCCGAGGCTCCGCTTCCACCTTTTCATAGCGCAGTTATCTGCCTGCGATTTTTTCTATACGTTCTGCGATTATATCTTCAATCTTTTTTATACGTGCATAGTCTATGAACCCTGTTTCCATGAGAGGATAAAGTATATCCCCCACTTCATCGGTAAATCCATTCAGTTTTGAAGCATCGAACCAGTCAAAAGATGTAACCAGTTTAAGCTGTTCTTCCGGATCGGTTCGGAACGGTTTGGATTCGTAGGTTTCTATTCGTTTTACCGGTTTGTTGTAGAACAGTGACGTTCCGCTGTCGTAAATCGGTGCCGGTGAAATGTACTCCAGTGTTTCTGCATTTCTTATAAATCCGAAATTATTAAAATGCCTGTCCTGATTTGCTATGATATAATCCACCGTCAGCATTCTGTCGATAAATGCGATGACATCACTTTGCTTCATTCCGGCGATACTGCAGCATTCAAGAAAATGCTCATATGAATTCTGATGATTCGGCTTTGGAGTTATCTGCATTATCCTGTGAGCAGAAACGAGTTCAGTTTCTGTATTCAGAAAATTCTCACATACGCTGTACGGAGTGTCATCTATCCAGACTATTTCATATCTTACATGCGGCACATCAAGACGCTTCATAAGAGCTGATGTGATAACTTCGTTAAAAGGTTCCTGCTGGAAAGGATCACTTCCTGCTTTCAGAAGAATTCTTTTTCCGTCAGATATCTTCCAGCGTTTTTTCAGCCATCCGTCAGATGTATTATCCGGCGAAATAAAACTCATGTCACCTGAAACCGGACCACCGAAAAGAATATTACCTATATCTTCGGAAAAATCATTTTCAAAGAAATTCATATCATCCCAGGTAAGAGATGTTCCGGCAGGCTTTATCCAGTAGTGATCGGATAAACTCAGCCCGTAGCTTTTGGTGAGGAGTGAACGCGCATTGCTGATGCCAAGGTTATCAAGTGCGTTTTTCAAGCCCGAACGACTGGCAGGTATCGAACGTCCTGTCCACCATTCATTAAGGGCACGGTGATCTGCTTTTCCATTTTTTGCTGTACCTGGCGGCAGATGATCTGCATTTATTACATCACCTATTTTTGAAATACCACCGATCATTTCATTTATAAATACCTCGGCAACTTCGGTACGCTTATGCATGAGCACATATTTTGATTCCACTGCTTTCACTCCTTCCGGAATAACTTATACTGAAACAGCAGAGTCCCGCATAAGAACTCTGCCGTTTCTTCTTATTTAATTATAGTAATTAGAATTATTCTTGTCAATGGAACATAATGTCAAAGTCTTTGTTCACGTAATGTGATAAATCCCTGCGTCCTTTACCTTCTCGCCGGTAATCTTTTCGAACGCTTTCTTATATGCATCGAGCTGATTCTTGTATTTCACATCGAGGGCGTTTCCGTCGGCGTTGGTCTTGTAGTCAACGATGTGCCACTCGCCTGCTTTGCGGTAGACAACGTCCATTATGCCGTTTACGAGTGTCGGTGAATCTGAACTTTCATCCAGGTAGCAGAACGGAACTTCCGTGCAGCATTCCTCTGCGGAAAGGAGTTCGGAAAGGATGTCCTGCGGGACGTTATTCTGTCCAGGATAGCCGCCGTTGCGTATGGTTTCAGCAACTTCGGTAAGTGCTTCCCGGTATCTCTTTTCGAGTTCAGTGTCATCATCTTCAGTCTGATATTCACTGAGAACACCTGATACAAGATCATCGGAAGAACCTTTGTTTCCCGAAGACACCATGACTTCCATAAGTCTGTGTATCATTGTTCCGAAAAGCGGTGAATGAAGTCCGGCTGTCGCACTTACTGTACCTTCTGACGCTAGATTCTTATCTGTATCGAGTTCTGCAGCATCTGTTTCGATATTCGCATCTTCCACAGACGAAACGTTCAGCTCTTCTTCCTTTATCTTCGGAGCAAGTTTAAGCCTGCTCGGATTTTCATTCAGGTACGTTCCCTTTTCCGCTGATCTGTCGGCAAATACTGATGCGGACTCTGCCTTTTCGTAAAGGCCGGACGCGGCGGTGACTTCCTTTTTCGTTATCCTGTCATCGGACAATTCACTGATGACAGTCGAAATATCAGGCACCGATACGGTGAGATCCTTCCACTTGGCTTTTCTTCTGGACTGGCTCTGATAAACTATCAGCACATTTGCAGATCTTGTTGCCGCAACATATACATGACGTTTTTCTTCTTCGCTCAGTGCGATTTTTTCCTGTTCCGCTTCATCAGGATATTCGGATGTTTTAAAATATGATCCTTTACTGCCTTCCATTCCGAGCCTGAACAGATATCCTTTCGTCGCCGGACCGTACTCTATCCTGTAATCGCCGTTGAAATTCGTCTTCTGTCCAGCTGCCGCAAGGATAACCACCGGTGCTTCAAGGCCCTTGACCTTATGAAGATTCGCCATGTGTACGCAATCCCTGTTATCTGAAAGGCTCAGACAACGTTCTTCACCTGAAAGACCGTTGTGCAGATCTTCGATAAATGCCGCTCCTTCAGCTGCCGACGCTACCACACCGTTGGCCTCAGCCGCACGCAGAAGTTCCAGTGCATAGTACAGAACTTCGAGATTTTCAGGGCTCACCTTTTCAAATATTCTGAACACATCCATGATGATGTCAAATATCGCTGCCGGTGATTTGTCCTGAGATACCTGACGCAGATCACGGAGGGAACCGAGCATCTTCGTGATGCGGGCAGATCTTTCTGAAACGACCTCATCCGGAACCGGATCTGTTTTCAATGTTATCCTTCCGCCGTCATTTACATAACCGATCAGATCATCTTCCGAAGCTCCGAAAATCTTTCCGGTAAGTGCCGCATACAGTGCTAT
>JBGUVZ010000256.1:0-2141 GCA_045220685.1 Oscillospiraceae bacterium
CCTGGTTATAATCGGATCAGTTCTGGCTGATACTCCATTTCTCAGCGTTTTGTCTTATAGTGATAAACTTCTTGTACATTCCTTCCTGTTTAATGAGTTCGGAATGTTTACCTCTCTGAATTATAGAACCATTATCCACTACAAGGATCTGATCTGCATTTTCTATTGTTGCAAGTCGGTGGGCGATAGTGATTATCGTTTTGTTCTTTGTAAGCTCGGAAATAGCGTTCTGAATAAGGTGTTCGTTCTCCGGGTCTATGCTTGCAGTAGCTTCATCAAGAATAATGACAGGTGCATTCTTGAGCATAGCTCGTGCTATGGATATTCTCTGCTTTTCACCGCCAGAAAGTGTACCGCCGCCTTCGCCTATGACTGTATCATATCCGTAAGGAAGTTTCATAATAAAGTCGTGGCAGCAAGCTTTTTTCGCTGCGTTTATCATGTCTTTCTCACTTGCGTCAGGATTACCGAAAAGAAGGTTTGCTCTGACTGTGTCGTTGAAAAGATATACGTTCTGGAATACCATACTGATGTTTTTTAAGAGACTGTCACAGGTCATCTCTTTAATGTCGTGACCACCGATCTTTATTGTACCTTTATCTGTATCGTAGAATCGTGCAAGAAGGCTGCAGATTGTTGTCTTGCCTGAGCCTGAAGAACCAACTATGGCAGTGCTTGTTTTTTCAGGAATAGTAAAGCTGACGTCATCAAGCACTTTTCTTACATCATATCCGAATTCAACGTGGCTGAACTCAATATCGAAATTATTAAGTGTAATATCTTTACCGTCCTTATCGATCATATTGTCATTACGTTTAAGAGCGTCGAGCTGATTGAATGCGTCGTTGATAACACCAAGAATATGAGAACTGTCGCTGATAGGTTCAAGACTGATAAATATGATGAATGAGAAGAATATAAAGCTGAGCATATATGAAACCGGAAGTTCACCTGAAATACCCATAATGCTTGAAGCAAGCCCAAGAGCGACTGTACCGCAGCGAAGTGCGAACTGATGACCGCAGTTGGAAGGAATGAAGCCCCATTCGATTTTCAGATGTATACGTTTGCTGTCTGCAATAGCTTTATTGATAGCGGCTGTTGATGCGCCGCTCTGACCGAATGACTTGACTACAGGAAGACCTCTTGCATATTCAATGGCAGCCATTGTAAGATCTTTGTTGGCCTGTGCTTCAACAGGAGCGTTTCGTGTACTGTACTTTGACACGAGTGTAAGGAAAATAAATGATACGGCAGCAGCTGCTACTGCGATAAGAGCAATTACCGGTTTGATAAACAGCAGGAACAGAAGTACGCAGGCAAAATTAAGATATCCGCCGATGAATACATCAGTCATTCTTATTCCCATGTTTTCAAGTGTATTCAGTCCTGTCGTGATCGATGAAAGTATAGTACCTGTGTTTACGTTCTGAAAATATCCGAGTGATACTCTTTTAAGAGCGTCACCGACCGCAAGACGGTCACGTGCTACAAGTTCATAGCTGATAGTTTCCTGAAGTCTTGCACGGATATAGTCGAAAAGGAAACGAAGAAAAACAAACAGTACAAGCACAACAATACTGAGCGGGATAAGTTTACTGTCAAATTCAGTACCATACATTTCTGAATCTATCATCATACCTACGGCATATGAAGCAGCCATTACCGGCATTGCTGCGAACCAGTGGGAGAAAAATGAAAATACAAATCCGAGATACAGTTTTCCTTTAAAGTCTCCGCACCAGTCAATTATACGTTTTAAGGTTTTAAACATCTGCTCTGCACTCCTTTCCGGAAATAACTGAACGTTTCTTTGCACCTATGTGAGCCTGCCACATTGAAGCATAAAGGCTGCTGTTTTTCAGAAGTTCATCCTGAGTACCTTCTGCTTCGATATTTCCGTTTTTCAGAAGAAGTATATTGTCAGCATTTGCAATAGTGGAGAGTCTGTGTGCGATGACCAGAAGAGTTTTGCCTTTCGTGAGCTCAGCAATACTGCGCTGGATCTTGTCTTCGTTTTCCGGATCAGTAAAAGCGGTTGCTTCATCAAGAATAACTATCGGAGCATTTTTCAGCATCATTCTGGCAATTGCGACACGCTGCTTTTCACCGCCTGAAAGTCTTTTTCCGGCTTCACCAGC
>JBGUVZ010000257.1:0-5729 GCA_045220685.1 Oscillospiraceae bacterium
TTATTGCTTTACTGAATGCACCTTACAACATCAACGCATGTAGATGCTGTTTCAACGTTCACTCCCGGAGCTGCGGTTTTAAGCAGCTTTGCAAGATATTCCGCACTCATGCGTTCGGTGTAGAAATGTCCGCAGTCGAACAGTGTTATTCCGTCGCTTACGGCACTGAGCCACACGTCGTGCTTGACGTCGCCTGTAATATACGCGTCGCAGTTATTCTTTGATACGAATGAAAGAAGTGAGCCGCCGCTTCCTGAGCAGATGGCCACCTTTCTTATCTTCTTCATTCCCGCAGCGAAGCGCACCGGACCGCCGCCAAACATTTTTCCAAGTCTTCGTGCCATTTCTTCGGCAGACATATCATCTTTGATTTCGATTATTCTTCCGTCCCCGTCGGCAGAACCCGGCTCTTCAGATATCATCGGAGTTCTTGCCCCTGTAACGGAAAACTCACGGCTTATCATATCTGCTATCATATCGTTGATACCGTGAACGGCCTTATCAAGCGGAGTATGAACGCATATTGCTGAAATACCGTTTGCTGCAAGACGTACCGCCGGATCACTCATGGAAAGATGCTTAAGGGGTTTAAAAATAACCGGATGATGTGAAACAATGAGGTTTGCCTTTTTCGCTATTGCTTCGCCTATCGTTTCGTGGGTTATGTCGAGTGCGGTTATAATACCGGTAACTACCGTATCCCTGTCGCCCACAAGAAGGCCGGAATTGTCCCAGTCATCCTGAGTACGGAAAGGAGCAATGCGGTTGATCTCGTCGTAAATATCGCCGACGGTTATCTTCTGTCTGCCTTCGGAAACTGCCTCGATGAAATCTATCATTTTATCAAGATCTGCAGTGTCTTCCTTTCCCGAACGTCTGATACCAGCGGAGACATTATTCAGTTTTGTAACATGTTTCTTTATGTATTTAAGTGATTCCTCGTCACTAAGATCAAACATTCCCGTTTCGGCAAATGTATCGCTCACAGTCATGCGGAATCCGTCAAAGACTGCTTTTATAACGGTATAAATACGGTCGCCGTCAGAAACTGCCTCTTCCTTTTCTATTCCCCAGCCGTTTTCGTAAAGCCATTTTCTTAAGAAAGGCTCCTTGGTCATAGGCTGAAGCACGAGATTCACGCCATTTTCAAGCCATGGTGCTGCAGCGATTATCTCACTGATAGTTTCAGCGCCCATTCCGGCCATGACCACATCGGTTATTCCTTCAGGTGAAATGTTCTTTAATCCGTCCGATTTTACAACGTCTATTTTATCTTCAAGTCCTGCTTTTTTTACTGTGGCAGAAGCTGCTTCCAGCGGACCGTCAGCTATATCACCGGCTATGGCTTTTTCACAGATATTCTGCTCAAGAAGATAAACCGGAAGATAGGCGTGGTCGGTACCGACATCGCACACGATACCTTTTCCGCTCACCATTGAGGCACATTTCAAAAGTCTGTTATCGCAAATCATGTTTTCCCTCCGGATAAGTTTATTTTTCAGCTTTTATCCATTCGTTCCAGACATCAGGGCAGTATCCGACAGTAGCTTTTTTCCCGTTTCTTACTATCGGAGTCTTATACAGTTTCGGGCACTCCATGAGTTTGTCCGGCTTGGCATCGTCAAGGAGATACTTTATATCGCAGTAGTCCTTGTTCTTCTCATCGATGAGAGCATCAACGCCTCCCACAGCCTGTGAAACACTTCTGAATTCTCCGGCACTGAGTCCCTTGGAAAGAATATCGACTGACTGAAACTTTATACCGTGTTCCTTGAAGAAACGTTCTGCTTTTTTCGTATCGAAGCATTTTGATTTTCCGAATATCTGAATATTCATCTCTAATATCCTTTCATGAAATGTCGCATACAAAAAAATCTCTGCCGTATTTCATGCAGAGATTCTTTTTTATTGATGGATGAAGATTAGTTTGCTGCAATGATTTCGTTTATCTTGTTTTCGATTTCTGAAGCGTCAACTCCGTGAACCATGCATGCATCAGCGAGTGATTCGCCTCTTGCTGAAGGGCAGCCAAGGCAGTGCATTCCCATTTCCATAAGAACAGGGGCACACTGTGGACACATATCAAGGATGTCGCCGATGATCATATCTTTTGTTACTTTATTAGCCATGTTTATTCCTCCGTTAATGAATGCTTTATATACTATACACTCCGGTGCATCTTCCGTAAATACGTCAAATCTCCGGCTGAATACTTACATAGAATATCATACCATATTAATATGAAAAAAACAAGTGATATTTAAAGAAAGTTATGCGGTGATTATTTTATCAGATCTCCTCAAAGTAAATATCCTCACCGTCAATGATGAACCATACGGGATCAGTCACATCGAAGTCTCCGTAAATATCATTTATACAGAACGAGTAAAGATAAGCGCCGTCATCAAGATAATCGTATACTATCTCGGAATCACTTCCATAAACATATTCTTCGCCTTCATAATAATACTCCTCGTCATCAAAATCTGAAAGGCTGTAGCTGCTATATAAAGGCACGATCACGTCACCTGATTCAGGCATATATCCGCTTCGGGAAGCCAGACCGTTTTCGTCGATACCGTCCCAGAAGTCGATGATCTTTATCCTGTTCTCATTGTAGTAGTAAGCAAAACGAAGATTGGTTTCCTCGCCGTTAAGACGTACAGGAGATGTATAAATATCGTAGCCGTCGCAGTATTCCTGAAGATAGGATGCAAGGATCTGTCCGTCATCGAGCATGAACCAGCGGCCGTCAAATCCATCCACAAATTCGCCGGTATCATAGTCACCATACACCTCACCGGTCAGTCCGAGTTCAAGTACTTCATCGGCCTCTTCATCGAGCACCATGTAAATACCCGCTTCGACATAATCTGTCTGCATGAGTGATTCTTCGGAAAGTCTGAACCAGTAGTTACCTTCTTCATCGAATTCCGGATAAACGTCATATTCCACGCATCCGCCTTCACCGCAGACATAATCATCTGCGTAATCCCATTCGTCATCGTAATCATCGAAAATATATGAAAGGAGGCCGTCAAGCAAAGAATATCCGTCATCGCTCCAGTCGTTGGAGAACAGATCGAGAATGTCGTAATTATCGTACCCTTCCATGCCGTCATGGGCAGCACCGTAGGCTATCTTGTCAACAACGCCGAGATAATAGGAACTAAGGGCGATATCACTGAAAATGCTCAGTTCCTTTGATCCGCCAACTCGCAGAGGATAGTAGACTGCCAGGCCGCCTGCATCAGTATGGTCACTTCCGTTCTTCTTATAGATAACCATATCGTCAAGCGCCTTAAGAGCTGCATCAGCGTTTTGCGACCAGTCCTTTCCCGCTGCAATAAGCCCCTTCATATCGATCATATTTGTATAACCGACGATCCAGTTGTTTCCGCCGAAATTATCGACCTTCTGTATCTTTCGGGCAAATTCGGAAAACTCAGAAATATTGTCCGTTAAAGTGTATATATCCTCCGAAAACCTGTCAAATGCCATTATAAACGCATCTGTTCTGCTCAGATCGATAACCGACAGTGTTGCTTCATCCTCCGTCCAGTCATCCTCACAGGCGGAATAATAACTGTCTGCTATAGCCTTTCCTAGCTCGGCACCGTCACACTCCGGATGTTCCGCCATATAGTCGCCGACCGCTTTATAATCCCAGCCGTTACCCGGCTCTGTTTCTTCGGAAGCAACCATATATTTCGCATGGGTTGACAAAACAGCGGCTGTCTCCGCCGTTCCCATCAGGCAGGCATCAAATCCTATGAATTCAAACGGTTCGGTCATCTCATCGTAAACGCTGTAAAGAGCTGCATCGATCTCCTTGAGATACAGTCCGTCGTCATCATGGTTTTCATCAAAGCAGACGCCGTTTACGCTTCCGCTGCCATGATCCCAGAAAACCAGTCCCATGTTTGCGGCCGGATAACTCTCAATGCCCCATTTTACAAAATCAGTAAGCACAGATCCGTCGCCCATATTCACGTCAGAGCCGGAATAAACAAGTTCTCTTTTACCGTCATGGATAAGATAGCGCTGGCTCTTGTCCCCGTCGACATCATTCTGCCACCCATACGCACCGCCGGTCTGGACAACGAACTGCACATTTCCGCCGGCAGATGACTTTTCCATTTCCTCAATATCCGCTGAAGCCATGCCGTTTTCAGATTCAAGGTCCGAGCCGCACATATAGACAAATACAGTCCACGTACCTGCTTCCCCCATCGGTGTTTCCGAAGCTCTGACGCTTCGGTTGATCAGAGGCGAAGCATATGCATGATCCGCACCATTACCGTCATCCTCCCGCTTTCCGCCGGACGATTCTTTGTTTTCATCCGACGCAGAAGAACTCTCCCCGTCCGGCACATCAGTTTCTTCATCATCGAGGCATGCAAACATCAATGTCGTAACAGCGATAAACACAAAGCATCCTATAAGTATTTTTTTTATTTTCCCCATTATTATAATCCTCCGGAAAGTGGTTATGTTTATTCCTTATCGGAATTACACTGATAATGAATAGATTATATCACAGATATCGCCTTTAGGTCAACCGAAAAGGTTCTGGTTACAGGTTATATATCTTTATAACTCAGAGGTTAGTGTTCTTAAGGCAAGGGTTATGCGTTATATGAAAGCCTCAGTTGCTTTTTGTCGTTTTATATTTTATATTTGCCTATCTGAACTCTCAAAATTTTCCACGTGTTTTAGTTAAATATTTTTATAAATACTATTGTAGTTTAACCGCTATTTTCCAATCTTTAGGAGAAAAAATACGTCTTAGGGCGAAACGGATACCTGTTAGGGCGAACCCATAGACATGGCCATTTTTATATGTTATCATATATATATGCCATGGTAAATTTAAACCATTGTATAGCTAATCCGGATATGCTATACTAAAAGAAAGGAACTAAACAATGGCAGACATTTATGATACAACGTTTAGAACGCTGATCTACAAATGCAGTTCTCTTGTCCTTCCGCTTCTTAATGAAACTTTCAGCGACCACTACACCGGCGATGAAAAAATCGTATTTGATCAGAACGAACAGATGATTGAAGTGCCTGAAGAAGCCGTAAAAAAGGAATCGGAAGAAAAAAGCATAAGCACTGACACAAAGAGCGACAAGTACAAAGAGCGAATAACAGATACTAATTTTACTGTATTCGCAGGCAATAAAAAGAATTATCATCTGGAATGTGAAAGCAAACCGTACAGTACTAACATGCTGATCCGTCTGTATGAATATGACACGCAGCTTGCTCTCCGCAACAGCGTTACTGCAGGAAACATAATCAGAGTAAAGTACCCGAACACTGCAGTGCTTTATCTGAGGAATATTTCAACCATTCCTGATGAAATGAAGATGATTAGAGAAATGTACCCAATCCGTTTCAGATCAGCTTGCAAAGAATTATGATAATGTAAGAAAAGGAGTTGAAGACATTATGGTAGGTCCAATTTTTGATTTTCCTTCTACAAGAATACTTGAAAAAAGTATTGAAGATGGCATTGCCCAAGGTATTGAAAAAGGTATCAGAATAACAGCACTTAAAATGATTGCTGCTAAAGCTTCCGACGATATTATTTCGGAGTACACCGGGCTCACTTTGGATGAAATCACTGAACTCAAGGAAAGTGTAAACAACGAAGCATAAGTTTCGAAAATAGTATATAATCAGGTGATTTATAATATTTAGTGATTATCAGATGAATA
>JBGUVZ010000258.1:0-11300 GCA_045220685.1 Oscillospiraceae bacterium
AATCGGCAAAATAGTAAACGGATCTCCGAACAGATCATACATCATTATTCCGATAGAATCTGGAAGCAAACTGCTTACAGGCGGTAATTTCGGCGTAGAAGCAACTATACCGGCAATTATCGGATATACGGTTGTGGCTGTTATTGTTTTCTTTTTTATCAGAAGCAAAGATGGTGAGATTCATGACACTGCTCAAGCAGCGAATTGAATAAATGAAGATTAATATCAGGAGCATGAGATGAAAGTTTTTATTGTTTATTGTCATCCGTCGGAAGATTCATTTACTAAGAATATGTGTGATGCGTTTATAAAAGGAATCACTGATTCCGGGAACGAATATATCATATCGGATCTTTACAGGATGAATTTCAAATCAGATATGACAGAAGCTGAATATCTTAGGGATGCAAATTACAGGACTACGCCGGATGTAGCGGAAGATGTTCGTGCCGAACAGGAGAAGATCAATTCTGCTGATGCAATAGCGTATATCTATCCAGTTTTCTGGTCGGAGGCACCGGCAAAACTGGTGGGCTGGTTTGACAGAGTGTGGACATACGGATTTGCCTACGGCGAAAAGACTATGAAAATGCTAGATAAAGCTGTTATCCTTTGCTCAGCTGGTAATTCCATCGAACGACTCGAACAGTTTGGTATTCTCGAAAGCATGAAAAAAGTAATGCTCGGAGACAGACTCTTCGGACGTGCAAAGCAGACAGATTTCATTGTTTTTGACAGTACATCAAGAGAAAACGAACTGCGAGAGAAGAACTGGGATGCAAATCTTCAGAAGGCGTATGATTTGGGCAAAGGATTATTCCAGAATTAAAGTCAGAGGGTAAAAGAAAATGAATTTACTTTTCTTATGCAGTCAGAATAAAAGACGCAGCCTTACTGCGGAAAAACTGTTTGACGGATATGAAGGAAATCAGGCACGTTCTGCTGGTACAGAAAACAATGCAAGGGTAAAAGTTACCCCAGGAGTTCTCGGATGGGCAGATATTATTTTCTGTATGGAGAAGAAGCATATGCGGAGAATCAAAGAAAAATACTCCGATATAGTTTATGACAAACGAATAGTCTGTCTGAATATTCCTGATGAATATGCGTATATGGATGAAGATCTGTGCGAACTGCTGGAAAGCCTTGTTCCGGAGTATTTGTGAGTATATTAAAGATTGTCTTTCTTTTAACGGGTGATTCTTACTGAGTCACCCGTTTTATGGATAGTACGCCGAAGGCGTTCCGTTGAAAAGGATGCGCCTGCAGCGCGATTGAAAAAGCTGCTCATTCGAGCAGCTTTAATACGTTAAGACTGATCTGTTTTAATTGACTATTTATATGATAAATGCTATAATTATACAAGATGATTATAAGAAGAAAGGAAACTTAGTATGGATCTTATTCAGCTTAAACTCTGTGATATCCAGGGGCGTCTGTTTGAGAAATCAACTGCATATGCCAGTGAAAGCTTCATTAAAAAGTTCATGTATTCCGAAGTTGCCGGCTATCTGGATTCTCCTTTCAACAAATATTAGTGGATGGGTGAGGAGTATCTGCTGGAAGAACTGGCAGATGAACTGGATCTTGAAACTGAAGGTGAGCGGTACGATAAAGAAGTGCTATACTGGATCGGATATATCTATCGTTACTGGGCGTGTTTGAGAAAAGAAAAAAGCAGAAAGATATACCGTATAGCATCTGCGAAGACAATGAAACGTAATTATATGATGTTTCATACCTTTGCTCCGGAACTTGCTATTGAGGATCTTATTGAGATTCATGATCAGAGAGTGAAGAAACGAAAGGGTACGAAAGAATGAACTATGTTTAGTGCAGTGTTTGTTGTAAAACAGGAAATTGCCCCAATAAAAATTGACCAGGTAATCGTTGAATAACCATCGGAATTGTGGTATACTGAATAACAAAGCTACACTGAAATTTATCTTGAATTGCAGGTGTTTCTATGAACATCGAAGAACTTAAGAATAATACAGAATATGCTGATACATATGACGGCATGGATATTGAAATGACCTATGCAGAAAATCCTGAATTCAGACTGCTTTTTGATCAGTGCTATTTCAGTAATATCTTCGGAGAACCTGATCTGTCCGGTAAAGGATGGAACGGATTTACCCGTGACTGGCAGCAGATGGAGCATGCTTTCTCCATTGAAAATCAGCATCCTGTGCCGATTGAGGATATTGATGAATATCTGACTGATCTGTATAGCTACAAAGGCAGAATGGAAAATTACAAAAATCCGGATTCGTTGAAGGTTTATAGGCTGATCTGTAATTTTCTTGAATATGCGAAGATAAACGGATTTACTGTAATGGTAGAAGAGCAGTAGATGAATAATAAAGACTCCTTAGATGAAAATGGAGGGTGAATCAGATGGATGATATAGTGAGAGATCCTTTTGAGGAATATATAAAACAAACAGAGCCTGAAAAAAGAGAACTGGGATATGCCTGGTACACAGCTATGGGTCTTCAGGCTGTTGATGGTCTGAAAACATCTGATTATCTAAAAAAGACAGCGCAAAATAATATAGACGGAAAGATATCGATAAATGAAGCCGGAAATCTCATAGAAAGTTATTATGAGCAATCCGGGACAAATAGCAATGATCGTACTAAGGAAGCTGATATTGTTTCTGTCCGTATAGCAGCTATCCTCTCGGAGAATGCATTTACTTTTTCTGTTCCGCAGTATATAGGCATACACAAAAGACTGTTTGAAGGTATTTATTCTCATGCAGGGAAAATCAGAGATTATAATATTTCCAAGAAAGAATGGGTTCTGGATGGAGCATCTGTACATTACGGAAACGCCTTTGATTTAAAGGAAATGCTCGAATATGATATTCGGATGGAAAAAGAATATAATTATCCTGAAGACAGTATTTCTTCAATCATTCCTCATCTTGCAAAGTTTGTAGCTGACTTGTGGCAGATTCATGCTTTCGGTGAAGGAAATACAAGAACTACTGCTGTATTCTTCATCAAGTATCTCAGAACTATGGGATTTGATGTGACTAATGATATATTCGCAGAGAATGCCTGGTATTTCAGAAATTCACTGGTGAGAGCAAATTATAATAACTTTTCAAAAGGCATCAGAGAAACGACGGAATATCTTGAATTATTTCTAAGAAATCTTCTTTTGAATGAAACAAACGAATTAAAGAACAGATATACTCATATTAATTGGGAAAAAACAAAACAGGACATTGAATAAATATTACATATAAATATGGAGGAAAAATCACTATGAAAAAATCAATTGAAAAACCATTCTTCACACCTCATCCGGTACTTATCATCGGAACATATGATGCAAATGGAGTTCCGAATGCCATGAACGCAGCATGGGGCGGACAGATAGGCGGAAGTCAGATATCCGTAAGTCTCGGCGCATCTCATCTTACAACTGCAAACATAAAACTCAATAAGGAATTCACGGTTGCATATGCTACAGCTGATCAGATCGAAGCCTGCGACTATGTTGGCGTTGCATCCGGAAACAACGTTCCGAATAAACTTGAAAAGTGCGGATTTACTGTTACAAAGTCAGATAAGGTAAATGCTCCGGTTATTGATCAGCTTCCTGTAACTATTGAATGTAAGGTTCTTAAAATCACAGAAGAATTTAATGAGTGTATAGTTACAGCTGAAATTGTCGGTATTCAGGTTGATGAAGATGTTATTACAGATGACGGCAAGGTGGATGTAGCAAAAGCAGGATTTGTGGTTTACGATACAGTAAGCAAGTGCTACAGAGCAGTCGGTGACAGCCTTGGTCCAGTAAGAAGTATCGGCAGGAAGTTTGAATAAATTCCGGAGTAATTCTATATTTAATAACATATATTTCAAACGGGTGTCTTAAAACAGAGATGCCCGTTTTCCATAATAAAACATCTATTGAGAAAATATTGACTATTACGCTGAAATATGGTATAATATTGTCAGATGGATGATATAAAAGAGAGAGAACATCCATTCATTAAAAGTAGAACAAATATAAGTGGGAAAAGGGAGATGAGGGTTATGCTAGATGGTTTATTTGGTCTTATAGCTTTTTTAACAGTAATATGGCTGCTGAAAAATGGATTACCGAGCGTGGCAAATATCAATTTTGAAAAATCAGAGTCGTTTTTCAGGCAAAGAAAAGTCTATAAGAATTATTATTATGAGGTACGAGGAAAAGTTATTTCGTTTAGAGAATATGTTGACAGCAACGGAATAAATAATCAAACCTATTACTCGATTGATGTTAAAGTGCGTAAGGGTAAAACATATCACATAACTACACTAAATAAAGATGCACGGAAATACAGAAAAAAGGTTTATATTACATTACTGGTACCAAGAGATGATGCTGACATAATTAAAGATAAGGAAAATGCAGTTGTTATCAAAGAAGATAATATGAAAAAGAGAGAATGCATTATGGCATTGATTATTGGTTGGGCTGCAGTTATAATATATGCATACATTTTTTCTGGAAAATGATTAGTTTCTTTGATTCAGAAAAATCAAAACTGACATCTGCGTAATCATTGACCGTTAATATAGAGTTTTCTATGATAATACAAAACTAGAAGGAAACTTATTAAGAATGAAGATACTTATTGATGCAGACGGCTGTCCGGTTGTTGATATCACCGTTCGTACAGCCCGTAAATACAAAACAGAATGCACGATAATCTGTGATACAGCTCACTCGATACATCGTGACGGTGCAGATACGATCATTGTTGACAAGGGAGCCGACAGTGCAGATTACCGTCTTGTTAATCTTGTGAATGCAGGCGATATTGTTGTTACTCAGGATTACGGTCTGGCGGCGATGTGCCTTAGTAAGAAGGCTGTCGTTATAAATCAGGACGGCAAAGTGTATTCTGACGAGAACATCAACGGACTGCTCGAATTCAGAGCACTGTCAGCAAAGATCCGCCGCAGCGGAGGACGTACAAAGGGACCTTCGAAACGTACTCCTCAGCAGAATACGGATTTTGAAAGATCTCTTGAGAAGCTGATACAAAATTCGGTTTGATTTTTTTCGGCGATATCAAATCATAAAACTTAAAAGGCAGAAGTTGCTTCAGATATTTTCTGAAGTGCTTCTGCCTTTTTATATTATTGATATAGGTGATTGAATTATGGATTAAACATCAGAATTCAATTCCGAGTCTACGTTTAGCTTCATCCTCGGAAATATGGTCATCCATCATTTTCTTTTCTATAATACTACGAATAATATTTGTAGCCTGATCAGCCCTTTGATTAGCCTGATCTGCTCTTGCGTTGGCTTCATCAACTTTACTATTAAGAAGATTAACAGTACTGTTCAACGAATCAATCTTCTCCTGAAATTCTTCTCTTATCTCAGCACGCTCACATTCTAAGTAAGCAGCTTCATTAAACTGTGTAAGGCACATACGTTCCACCTCCGCTTTGTTTGCCATGAGAAATGGCTTGATTTCGTAATCATCAGGCATATCATCGAGCGCTGTATCAACAGCATCTTGGGGTTTGTAATTCAAATCATCCATATAACGTCGTATCTGAGCTTCAAACCAGGAATATTCGTACAAAGGTCTGCACTTGTCCATTAACTCCTGATTATGACCGGCATTTATGTTGTACATCGTAACGCTAACTTCAATATCTGATTCGATAACATTATCAAAACAGTCAGTAAGTTTTATGATAACCTTGTCATCAATCTCTTTTTTCCCGTTGTAGAAACAGTAACATTTCGGAACAGGAACATGCTGAGTCCTGCTGCTGTAAAGATTGATTGTGTTCTTGTTTTTCTCGATATACTTGCTGTAGACCATTCCAGCATAAATGAACATTCTCAGTGCAATGTTCGGATTAAACGTGGACTGGTGTTCGAAGAAATTCATAATATCCGTCAGAAGAAATGAAACATCGTTTTTCATTCCTATATAAATGACGTTTTTGATCGTTGTAATCTCGATATCATCCGGATTGGTGTAATCAGAACCGCGAATGGCATTGTAGATACTAAGAAGCCATTCCTTATGATTCGGGTTTCCGAAAATATAAATGAAAAGACGATCTTTTCTGTTCCTGCGGATTTTGTTTCTTCTTTTTTTCTTTGGATTACTTGTGTTATTAGTGTTTTTCCTTTTTTTCTGTGACATTTTTACTCCTTCTTAATTGTATCACATTTGCTTGATATTTGCAAATGGAAAATATGGCACTGACATTTCAAAGATAGTATACCATAAATAATCTAATTAGTCAATAACAATAGAAGAATAAAATAGAAATATAGATATTAATAAGATATATATTAAACAGGAAATAATACTGTAATTAGTCATGGTGAAATTATGAAGATGATATTTTGATGTTAGAAGGACAAATTAATAGCTAAAAACATGTATCAATATTGACAAATGCAACAAACAATGATAAAATATAATTAACCAATTAAATAATATAGGGCAAAGCGTGCGAAAGTGCGTGACGCAAAGCTATAGGGACTGTTGAGAATGTCAGCCAGCTGCTAATCTGTTATCGGAGATTACTATGAGCACCACAGACATATCATCAAATGTCTGCGGTGCTTTTGTTTTTTTATATGAAAAGCTGCTGACAGAATTGTTTTAAGAAAGGATGAAAACGCATGAGTAAGATCAAAGTGAACATACATATAACCGAAGCATGTAATTATCACTGCAGATATTGTTTTGCCCATTTTGATAAGCATGTTTCACTTTCAAAAGAACAATGGATGAAAATAATCGATAATGTTACAGACAGCGGCAGAGTTTATGAGATTAATTTTGCAGGCGGAGAACCAATGCTGGTACCGTATCTTCATGAACTGGCTGAATATGTTATCGGCAAGGGGTTAAGCTGCAGTCTTATTAGTAATGGTTCCATGATGACTGAAGAATGGATAAGAGATCATGCAGGACTTTTCAGGACAATAGGATTATCTGTTGACAGCTTTTCTTCAGATACTGCAGTGAAAATCGGACGCTGCACTTGTCATGGCGATGTCCAAACAAGTGAAAGGATCGCTGAGATCATTCACACTATCAAAAGATATCATCCGGAAGTAAAGGTTAAGCTCAATACTGTAGTGAATGCTTTGAATAAGAATGAAATACCAGCTCTCTTTATGAAAGAAAACAATTTACCGATTGACAGATGGAAAATACTAAAAATGAGTTATTTCAATGACGGCTGTTTTGAAAATTCAAGTCTGGAGATATCGTTAGATGAATACTATAAATTTGTTCGTGAAAATCTCGCAGTACTTGGCTGCAGCAATATAGATGAGGGGATTGTCCTTTATGAAACTGATATGATCAGAGAGGTAGTAGCTGAAAAGGAGATAAACGGATCTTACTATATGATAGACGCAGGTGGATATTTGGTTGATGATACATGTAATGACAGTTATACGAGGATCATTAATTGTCTGACAGAACCGTTTACCGATGGAATTGAGAAGCTTACGCTTTATGATGAGGTTTATAATTCAAGGTACATCAGAGCCTGATGGCTGAATAATAAAATTATGATGATATTGTTGCAGCGTGCAAGGTGACTACAAAAGAAATAAAAATTTCAAAAAATATCATTTTATTATTGATATTTACTACAAAGTAGTGTAGAATATAAATATAGATTATTACATGATAAGGGGAAACGAATCATAATTCGTTATATAATAATACAAGGACTTGTGGGGACATGTCAGTTATTGTTAGGGGCTAATATTGTTTATTGTACACCGCAGGTATAAGTGTTTACCTGCGGTGTTTTTGTTTTTTTAATGGGGTGTTAATGTGAATAGTTTAATTGTAATTACCAGATACAGATATTATATTTGATTTTATTCAAATTATTTGTGTCTGGTTCTTTGTTTTATTTTTAATAATAGTTAAGGAGTTGTCATTTATGTGGTTATGGTATATCGTATATGCTGCTATTGTTGCGTTACTGGGATTAGGGACTTATTATTGTGATGCCTGGAATTATACTAATATTTTTTTCCTTGTAATAATGTCAACGATTATATTAGTATTTCTGATTATTTTTATAAGTAAGTTACATAAAGGAGTAGAGTATTTAAAAGGAGAAAAAGTAACTAATTATGCAAATAGTATAGATGTTAAGATACGAATCGAAAATGTTAATAAAAGCAAGTCTTTGTGCGAAACAGTTCCAGCTATGATGACCGGACTTGGTCTTCTTGGTACTTTTTTAGGATTGATCATCGGACTGAAAAATTTTAATACAGATTATGATTTAATTCAAAGTAGTATTTCCTCATTGCTTGGAGCGATAAAAACAGCATTTATCACATCAATATATGGTGTTGCTTTTTCAATGTTCTTTAATGCGATGTTTAAAATTGAGTATTCAAAGTTTAAATATCATATTGATTCGTTCTATGAAAAAGAAAGTGATACAGGATATGATAAACTTGACAAGATTTCTGCTGTGCCGGATAAAGTATCTAAAACAAATGAAAAGCTTGAATCAATTGCTAATGCATTATATTGTCGAGAACGTGAAGAAGAAGCTAAAGCTATGCCTGTGATAGATAAATTGAATAGAGCTAATAGTGTTCTTTGGCTGATTGGAAACAAAATAGATGATATTTATACTGTTGAAGGATGTATAAAAGAGATTGATAATAGTTTGAAAGAAACTATTTCTACTGTTCCAGAAAAAGTGGATCAAAGTAATGAAAATCTTACACTAATCACCAAGGTGTTAAATGATATATATTCTTCAGAAGCAGATTTGAATGCAACTTTGAATGATATCAAGAAAAATATATCAGAAGATATTACTGAACAGTTCACCAATTCGCTTAATAAAATATCAGAAACTGTAGTAGATTTTATGAATTCATTTGGTGATAAGCAAAGAGAATTGCTTAATACTCTTATAGATCAGTACTTCACAAGAATGAATGAAGAAATCTTTGGCGGACAGCTTAATGAGCTTAGAACAGTACTTGAATCAATAAACGATGAAAGCAGAAAAATAGCTGAAAATATGAATTTGCTTTCTAATAATCTGCTTGAGGCAAGTAATACGGTTAAATTAACTAATGATAATTACAGCAAGCTTAACGAACAGTTCGTTACTTATCTTGGTCAGGTCAATGCTTATCAGGTTATCATTACTGAGTCAAATGAATCACTTAATGAGAATCTTAAGGAACTTACTGATAAGTATAATGAGCATGCAGTAAATACACATGAACTTGCAGGAATCAATAATCAGCTTACTGAAGACGTAAAACAGCTTGCGAATTCATGTGATCTTTTGAGAAGCGAGTCTGAAACTTCAAGAGATAATCGTGAAGATCTTATTAAATTTGTTAAAAATCTGGCTGATACATCAAATGAAAACAGAAGTAAGATGACAGAAAAGGTTAATAATTTTGTTAGTGATATTGAATCCAAAACAACAGAATTTATAAATAAATCTTCTGAATTGATCAATACAACTTCTGAAAAGTCAAATGAGATTTCTGCTAAGCTTTATCAAACTTTGAATGAGAGTTATGAGAATTATTCAAAGATTAACAATACATTCAGTGGTTATATTGATAATGTGAATAAGTATCAGGAAAACATTACGGTGTCCAATAATTCACTTAATGAGAAGCTTACGGTTCTGACTGAAAAGTATGAGGAACAGAATAATAATGCACATGATATTATTACAGTAAATAAGATCCTTACAGATAATATTCATAAGCTTTCAGATACTTGCCAGATTCTCAGAGATGAGTCAGAGGCATCAAGAAGTAACAGAGAGAATCTCAGAGAAACCATTGCTGATATGGTCAGAACATCAAATGATAACAACCATAAGATGTATGCTGAAATAAGTGAACTTGTTAATACAATTAATGATCAGACTGCTGATTTGATTACTAAATCAAGAGAATTAGTTGAAGTGACTACAAGAAGTACTCATGACATTTCCAAGGATCTTTATGATACAGTTCATGGAAGCATTGAAGATAAGACAGCTTCACTCAGAGAAGCTGCTGCAGAATTAAAGAGATCTGTTGATACACTGAGTACGAATTATGCAGATGTAACTTCAAAGCTTAATTCAGGACTTGGAGAAACATTTGAACAGTTTGATACCAATATAGCATTCTTTGCTAACAGATTCTATGCTTTGATTAACGAGATGCTTTCTGTAGCAAATAATATTCCGGATCAGTTAAGAGACAATACATCTAAGATTTTTGAAGAAATGGCACGTTCAAATTCAGAAAAAGCTTTAGAAGAATTAAAAACTTCAGATAATAAGAAATAATGAATTATTCAATTAGCAAAAGTAATAAACCAAACGGAGCGTGGTAATTATGTTTGGAATGAAAAAATACAAAGATGATAATGAAAGTGAACCATTAAGTTTCTGGGAGTCATATTCGGATCTTATGTCTGCGTTGCTTTTAATGTTTGTTCTTGTTATGGCAAGCCTTCTTTTAAATTCACTGAGTATTTATCAGGAGAAAATTGAAAAAGAAACAAAGGCACGTATTCTTCTTGAAGAACAGGCAGAGAATCAGAAAAAACTTCAGGAGGAACTTGAAGAGCAGAAAAAGCTTTTGGAGATACAGCAGGAACAGCTTGAAAAAATGATTGGTCTTAAGGAAAGAATTATAAAAGGGCTTGCAAGTGATTTTGAAAAGACTGATCTTACAGTTGCGGTTGATGCGAATACAGGATCTATCGCTTTTGATTCCAGTATATTATTCAAGAGTGATTCTTATGATCTTACTGACAGCGGTAAAGAATTTCTTTCAGAATTTGTTCCGGTTTACTTTGATGCTATTTTAAGCAGTGAATATTCAGATTATATTTCAGAAATAATTATTGAAGGACATACAGATATTCAGGGAAATTACATGTATAATCTGGAATTGTCACAGAAGAGAGCATTGTCAGTTTCGCAGTATTGTCTTGAAAAAATAGCTGCTGATAACAGGTTTGATATTGAAAAAATCAGAAAAATAGTTACAGCAAATGGCCGTTCATGGAGTAATCCGGTTTATAATGAAGATTATTCGATAAATATGGATGCCTCAAGACGAGTTGAATTTAAATTCAGACTGAAAGATGATGAGATGATTGATCAGATGAAAGGAATTCTTGAAAATGGCTGATTTTAAATATAATGATTAAAGCGTCAAAAGGGTAAGACCTATTTGATAAAAACCAAAGTATCTTGAAAATTTAATATTATTACAACAACTGAAACCCC
>JBGUVZ010000259.1:0-5696 GCA_045220685.1 Oscillospiraceae bacterium
TTTAAGCAAAACTGTGTTACTGTCAAAGTAAATGCAATTATATTGCGTTTACTTTGAAGGCATTGCATTTACTTTGACAATTTACGAAGTTTTTGCTCTTTTCAGTTTATCATCAGATATCGTGAAAGCGTCGATTCAGCCCTCAGTAACAGTCCGATGTCGAACTCGATCTCAAGGGGTGATCATTTCCCCGGCATATACAAAAAGAAGGAGGAGGAACATCATTCCTCTTCCTCCTCTTTTTCTTTCGGTTCAAGCACTACAGCCTTGATCTTGGACACCCAGTTGTCTTCCATGACCATGACTGTAAACTCTATATTTTCATAAATAACTGACGGTGCTTCCTTTTCCGTCGGGATCCTGCCGAGAAGATCGACTACCATTGCGTTCATGGTGTCATACTCTCTTGACTCCGGAAGCTTTACATGAAGAACAGACATTACATCTTCAGGATCTGCGGCACCGGAAATAATGTACACACCTTCCGAGATGTTTGTTATCTCCTGTTCCTCTTCGTCGTATTCATCCTGAATGTTTCCTACTATCTCTTCAAGGATATCTTCCATAGTTACGATTCCGGCTGTTCCGCCGTATTCATCAACGAGGATCGCCATCTGCATTTTTCTCTTCGTCATGATCTCAAATACTTCATCGCATTTGTTCGACGCAGGGATGTACAGTGCTTCATGCATAAAATCACGTATTGTCAGTTCATCGGTATCTTCATGACCGACCAGGCAGAGAAAATCCTTGACGTAGATTATACCTATTATCTTATCGATCGAACCGTCATAAACCGGAAGTCTTGAAAAGCCTTTGTTTATGGCAAGATAAACTATGTCACGTATCTTGTCGTTCACATCAAGTCCGACAATATCAGTTCTGTGGGTCATGATTTCAGACACCTTAACGTCGCCGAACTCAAATATATTGTTGATCATTTCCTTCTGGCTCTCTTCGATAACGCCTGTTTCGTTTCCGGCATCGACCATCATAAGGATCTCTTCTTCAGTGACTGTTTCGACTTTAGAACGTGCCGATACGCCGAGAAGTTTTCCGAAAATAAATGAAAGTCCGTTTATCAGAAGTGTAAAAGGCTTCATTATGATCATGAGGGCTCTTACAAAAGGATATGCCTTCAGAGCTGTTTTTTCAGATGCATATTTTTCTGCAAGTCTTCTCGGGATCTCATCAGCAAGTGCAGATACGACTACTGCTGCGCCGAACACCGAAAGAATTGTCCACAGGATTCCTGTGTAACCATCAGCTTTGATCAGGTCGCTCATCAGAAAAACCAGAAGAGCTCCGATGCACATTCCGGAAAGTGTACGGTGTACTATAAATGAACCGAGCATTGCGTCAGGCGCTGCAAGAAAATCACGAAGTTTACGGTATTCCGGCTCCGTTTCAGCAAGTTCCTTTATCTTTGAATCATTTGCTTCAATTACTGCATGCTCCAGAAATGAGTAAAACGCTCTTAATACTATAAAAAAACATAACAGAACAGGCAGACTGCTCCCGTCAGGTGACATATTTTTCTCCTTTTCACTTATAAATATAAGGAAACACTGATTAAATTGTAAATCCGGCTTTGCCGGATTTCCGGAGGGAAATTCGCGGGGCTTCGCCCCGGTCCCCCACGCTGATTTATAAATACATCAGCGTTTCCGCAAATAACAAAAAAAGGTCTGAAACAGACCTTTAATACCTCTTCAATATAAAAAAAGAAAGCGGATTACGAGGCTCGAACTCGCTACCTCCACCTTGGCAAGGTGGCGCTCTACCAGATGAGCTAAATCCGCATTTTTATGATGCCTCCGGACGGAATCGAACCATCGACACGGGGATTTTCAGTCCCCTGCTCTACCGACTGAGCTACAGAGGCATTTAACGTCTTATTCAGACGAGCGACCCGGATGAGGCTCGAACTCACGACCTCCGCCGTGACAGGGCGGCGTTCTAACCAACTGAACTACCGGGCCAGTTTGGTGGGAACAATAGGGCTCGAACCTATGACCCTCTGCTTGTAAGGCAGATGCTCTCCCAGCTGAGCTATGCTCCCAAAAACTTTCATCTTTGAGGTTTCGTTTCCGTTTCCTCTCTGACGACGATATTTATTTTACCACATTGCAAAGCTCTTGTCAACACTTTTTTTGAAAAAATTTTTATAAATTCTTTGTTTGTGAATTTTGCATTATTTTTGTTCAGAACCGAAGAAATTTGTGTGGTATTAGTGAACGCAAAGATCATTTTCACGTTCACTGTATACCGTTTTTGTTTATCAGTCTCCGGAGGACGAAGCAAAGAGCCTCATAACTTCACCGCGGAGACCGTTGTTTTCAGGTAAGGTAAGTTCCGGGTCTGCTTCGATAATCTTTTCTGCTGCAGCTGATGTAAGTGCAAGCATATGAGTATCCGCAGCCAGATCGGCTATTTTAAGTTCAGGAAGGCCGTGCTGTCTGTTGCCGAAAAAGTCTCCCGGACCTCTGAGTTTAAGATCTTCTTCTGATATCTTAAAACCGTCAGTGAGAGAGCTGATTATTTTCAGGCGTTTCTTTGCTTCCTCACTGTGACTGTCGGTCACAAGAATACAGTAGCTCTTTTCCTTTCCGCGTCCGACACGTCCCCTGAGCTGATGGAGCTGTGAAAGGCCGAAACGGTCTGCGTTCTCTATCATCATGACAACGGCATTAGGCACGTCAACACCAACTTCCACTACAGTAGTGGATACAAGTATGTCTGTACGGCCTTCCTTGAAGTCGTTCATCACTTCGTCTTTTTCCGCCGGAGTCATTTTTCCGTGGAGAAGTCCCACGCGGAATTCCGGGAAATATTTAAGTTCGATGTTTTCCTTGTACTCGACTGCAGACTTAAGCTCCGTTTCGCTCTGTTCGATAACCGGGCATACTATATAAGCCTGTCTTCCCTCGTTTACGTGTTTTCTTATGAATTCGTAGGCACGTTCACGGTATCCGCCGGTAACGGCATAGGTCTCGATCGGTATTCTTCCTGACGGGAGCTCGTTTATTATGCTTATGTCAAGATCACCGTAGATCATCATAGCAAGAGTTCTCGGAATAGGTGTTGCTGACATGACAAGGCGATGCGGATTCTCACCCTTCATCGCAAGGGCATTTCTCTGTCCGACACCGAAACGGTGCTGTTCATCGGTTATTACAAGAGCAAGCTTTTTAAACACAACATCTTTCTGGATAACCGCATGCGTACCGACAACCACATCATATTCGCCGGCTTCTATGGCTGCCTTAACAGTATTTTTCTGACGTGCTGTCATGGATCCGGTAAGTTCGCAGACTCTTATACCGAAAGGTGTAAGGAATCCGCTAAGCGTTCTGAAGTGCTGGGACGCAAGGATCTCGGTAGGCGCCATAAGTGCGCACTGGCATGAATTCTTTACTGCAAAGAAGCACGCTGCGGCTGCAACGGCAGTTTTACCGCTTCCCACGTCGCCCTGAAGAAGGCGGTTCATAGGACGTTTTCCGCACATATCCTTTATTATATCATCTACGGAAGCTGACTGGGCTCCGGTCATGGTAAACGGAAGTCCGTCCTTGAATTCATCCACGGAGATATCAGCGGACATGGTGCATCCTGTTACTGCATCGGAGTTGCGGTGGCGGAGCATACGCATTCCGAGCTGAAGATTCAGAAGCTCATCAAAGGCGAGTCTGTAACGTGAACGCTTCATGGCATCCATGTTCTCAGGAACGTGGATATTTTTAAGGGCATATTCAAGGTCGCAGAGTCCGTTTTCCTTTTTTATATTCTCAGGAAGAAATTCAAGGGGCTCTGACGCCAGTATTTTAAGGGACTCAGCCACATTCGTGCGGACCATGGTATTTGTAAGGCCTGCCGTAAGCGGATAGACCGCACGCAGGGTATCGGAGGCTCCGGCAGGAATGTACTTAGGCGAGTTCATCTCGCGGGATACAAGATTGCCAGTGACCTTACCGTAAAAAACATAGTCCTCGCCCTCTGCAAGTCCGTCAAATGTATAGACGTTGTTGTAAAAAACAACTGTGAAAGGAACTCCGTCACATGAAACGACCGCTTTGAAGATAGACAGTCCCTTTCTTATCTTCTGTTCAGGAAATTTCTTCATCACCGTACCGGCAACTACATTGTTTTCATTAAGCTCCGCCGCGTTTATATGGACAGGAGCGCTGTAGTCAATGTAACTGCGCGGAATATGGTAAAGAAGATCGAAGGGCGTGCTTACACCAAGCTTCGCATAGAGTCCTGCGCGCCTGGCTGCCACGCCCTTCAGTACGGTCACAGGTTTCAGAAGTTCCGTCATTCTACTGAAATAATGTAGTAGTAGACTGGCTGACCGCCGTTTACCAGCATAACTTCTACCTTGTCACCGAGTTTCTGTGAAATAAGTCTGTGCATTTTTTCTGCACTTTCGTCTGTAACGTCCGCACCGTAAATGAGTGTTACATAAGATGTTTCGTTACTTACGAGTTTCTTTACAAGCTTGACCATTACCCTGCTTACATCCTTGTCGGTAAACGCAAGCTTGTTGTTGTCGAGAGCGATTATCTCGCCCTTCTTTATCTGCTTGCCGTCGACTTCAGTATCACGGGCTGCAAATGTAACAAGACCTGTTGATACCTTTTCAAAGGCTTTGGTCATGGCTGTTCTGTTTTCAGATATATCTGCTGATTCATCGAAGGCGAGCATTGCAGCGATACCCTGCGGAATGGTTCTTGTCTGAAGAACGCATACTCCGCGGTCTGCAAACTTGACTGCCTGTTCAGCTGCCATGATGATATTTTTATTGTTCGGAAGGATGAATACTGTTTCTGCAGGAGTGCTGTAAACAGCATTGATGATGTCTTCAGTAGAAGGATTCATGGTCTGTCCGCCTGTAACTATGCAGTCAGCGCCGAGATCCTTGAACAGCGCTTCAACGCCGTGGCCGGCTGCAACGGCAACGAAACCGTATTTTTTCTCCGGCTTTGTACGGTGTACCTTTTTCTTCTGCGCCTTTTCCTTCATGCGGCCGTCATGCTGAAGCTTCATGTTCTCGATCTTAGGAAGATTGATATATCCGTATTCGAGAGCTTTCTGGATGACATTGCCCGGTTCATTTGTATGAACGTGTACTTTTATGATCTCATCGTCATCGACTACAAGAACGCAGTCGCCTATCGTCTCAAGATAAGCCCTGAGCGAAGCGGCATCTCTGCAGTCCGGTGACTTGGTGATTATGCATTCAGTACAGTATGTGAATTTGATCTCTGTTTCATCATCGTCATCATCTGATGAGGCAGCTTCTGTCGAAGCTGTTCCCTTTGCCGACGCTATGCTTTTGCCTTCAAATACATCGAGCATAGCTTTGAAAATGATAACAAGTCCCTGTCCGCCGGCATCCACTACCCTTGCCTTTTTCAGTATAGGGAGCATTTCCGGTGTCTTGGCGAGAGCTTCGGCTGCTGAATCGTAAACTGATTTCCAGAAGACTGGAACCTCATTTGTGGTTCTGGCAGTTTTCTGCGCAGTCTGGGAAGCAAGTCTTGCAACTGTAAGGATCGTACCTTCCGTTGGCTTCATTACTGCCTTGTAAGCTGCGTCAACGCCGTGTTCGAGGGCGTTTGAAAAATGCACGCATCCGGCTGATTCAAGGTCCTTGAAAGCTTTTGAGAACCCACGGAATATAATAGAAAGAATTA
>JBGUVZ010000260.1:0-5928 GCA_045220685.1 Oscillospiraceae bacterium
TGATCTTCAGGAAATGATAAAGGAACTTGAATTTATAAAGGAAAGTTCCGAAAACAGCGAAGGTTCATTCAAAACAACGTCTGACAAATACAACAAGCTTGTAAATTCACTGAAAAAGACAAGAATTCTCGAAAACAGAGAATCTTTTGACAAGGCCTGTGAAAACTACAAGCGTATCGTAAAACAGAAGAAACTGCTCGATTCTGAGATCCAGAAAAAAACGAACTTAAGTGTTGACCTGGGAAGATATACTCCGAAGGGCGATAATTCATCACTTCAGAACGTTATCAGTCTGCAGAGCAGTATTGAAAATACTGAGGAAACAATAAGAACTCTTCACGTTCAGGTAACTGAAAAGAAGAATGAACGCGAACAGCTCAAGGACAAGCTTGCAAAAGCCAAGGAAAAAGTCGAAATTGCTGAACGCGATCTTATGAAACAGGAAGAGATGTCAAGAAACAGGATCGCTGCTGTTGAGGCTGAACTTCATGAATCCAGACACACAGTCGGTACAAAGGTAAACAACAAGAGTAAGAATCTTGTCGGTGCAATAATCCTGCTTGCTGTGCAAATCGCTCTGCTTATCATTTTCCTTACTAATATAATCGCTGTAATAATCATTGGTCTTGCTATCTTTACTGACCTCTATGCGATCATCGCAAAGCTCGGCAAGGAAAAGAAAGTCGCTCAGTTCGACCGTTATGATGAAAATGCGCTCCGTGAAAGAGAACGCAAACTCAGAAATATCAAGAACGAATGCTCTTCCGAACGTGACATTTACGTATCAAATGTTGCAGTTGCGAAGAACAAATACGATGAGATCAGGCGCAAGGACAATTCACTGAAAAAACAGCTTGAATCCCTCGAAAATGAGATCAAAACTTCCGAAGAAAACTTAAAACAGTTTATTGCCAACAAGGAAGGCAGTGAAAAGAATATCTCTTCACCTGATCCTATCTTCTATCAGATCCGTTCCGAGATCAACGACATAGAAAGAAACATCGAGCTTCATGAACAGAATATCGATGAACTTCAGAAATCCATTATTTCTTCCCTTTCTCCTGTCAAAGAATTTTCTGACTTCTCTGAAGCTGAGAAATTCATCAATGACAGCATAGTTCTTCTCGAAGAATATGACAAATTAAGTGAAAAACTCAGTCTTCTAGGAAACAAGGAAAAGTCCGGAATGGTTGCTGCAAGCAACAAGATCCGTGCTGAACAGATCAAAGAAAAGATCTCAAGGATCACAGGCGGCAAGCCGATGAAAAAGCTTACTCCTGATGAATACAAATCTCTTCAGGCCATGGCTGATTCACTGGCAAAGGAAAACGAAAAGATCCGTGAAGAGTACATTAACGAAATCACAAAGCTCAAGATCAGATACAACGACAGTACATGCGTTGCGAATACAGAACACAGGATCCATCATCTGAAGCGTGACAACTATCAGATCGAAGGATATCTTAATTCCGTTAAACTTGCTATCGCTTCCTACAACGACGCTCTCGAGGTCATCCATGACAGTTTCGCTCCTCAGGTTGCAGCCCGCACCTCAGAGATCCTTTCAGAGATCACCAAGGGAAAATATGCGTCAGTATCTATCAAGGGCGGTAAGCTCGTAGTACGTGACAAGGACAAGAATATTATCGGATTTGAAAAACTCAGCTCAACAGCCTGCAACATAGTCTATTTCTCACTCCGTCTTGCAGTCGCTGAGATAACAGCCGGAAATATGAACTACCCTGTTATTCTGAATGACTACTACCTCAGAGTAAGCGCTTCTAAAGTAGCTGATCTTCTGAAGTTCCTGAAAAAATACTCTGAAAAAAATCAGGTTATCATATTCAGTCCTTCAAACAGAATTTCAAGCGTAGCTCTTAACGAGCAGATCGATATCGATGAAGTACATCTTGCATCACTGACATAATTTCATCACTAACATAAAAAAAATGAACTCTCCTGTTCGATCAGGAGAGTTCATTTTTTTATATCATTTTTCTGAAAAGCTCTGTCATATAAAGCGAGCCGCAGATAACTATCGGATTGTTTTCTGACTTTGCCACCATTTTAGCAAGTCTCAGCGCGTCCTCAACCGGCGAAACGTATTTTTCACAGGTTATCAGTTCTGCAAGCTTATTGCGGTCTACTGCATTATAAGCAAAGCCGTCTGTGCAGACTACTGCTTTTGCGTAGGATGACAGCAGCATTGCCGCAGATTCCTTGTCCTTGGTGCTTACCATACCGAAGATGAATACCGGTCTTACTATACCCATTGAAGTAAGTGCGGAAAGAAGTGCGCTCACTCCGGCAGGATTATGTCCGCCGTCAATTACAATGTCCGGCTCACCCTTGATGAGTTCAACCCTTGAAAGCACCTGAACTTCAGCAAACGCTTTCTGAATGTTCTTCTCACCTATTTCAAAGCCTTCAGCCTCGATGACTTCAAGTGCCTTGAGAACAGTTGCGGCATTGATTATCTGATGTCTGCCGTGCATTTTAAGGTCATACTTAACACAGTTGTACTCAAAGTGTCCGCCGAATTCATCGGTCTCTACATTTTCAAGTTCTTCCTCCATAGGCATTATAAGAAGTGAGTCCTTGAAAATACATTCCTTCTGGAAGATCTGCATTACATTCCTGTTATCCCATGAGATAACTACAGGTCTGCCGCGCTTTATGATGCCGGCTTTCTGCATCGCTATCTCCTGTACAGTCTTACCGAGAATGTCCGTATGATCAAGCGATATCGAAGTGATAACTGAAACTACCGGTTCTTCAATAACGTTAGTGCAGTCAAGAAGTCCGCCTATTCCGGCTTCGAGGAAAACAATGTCGCATTTCTCTGCTGCGAAATACAGCATTGCTATCGCCATTGTTATCTCAAACTGTGAGTACTCCTCATCCCCTGCTGCTTCCGCCACAATGGTACAGTACTTTGAGACCATATCCTCCGGAATGTTTTCCGAGTTGATCCTTATCCTGTCTTCGTAGACACGCATGAACGGAGATGTAAACTGACCTGTCTTGTAACCGGCATTGATCATCGACTGGGACATAAGCTCAAGTGTAGAACCCTTGCCGTTTGTACCGGCTATGTGGACGAACTTAAGCCCCTTATGAGGATCGCCTATCTTTTTCATCAGTCCTTCAGCCCGGCTCAGATCTCTGATCTTACCGCCGGACTTTGAATGACCGTCTATATATTCACGAGCTGCTTTGTAATCCATAAATATTACTTAAGGCTTTCGATGGACTGGTTGATCTTCTGCATCTTCTCTTCAGCCTTTGCAAGCTTAGCCTTTTCAGCTTCGATGAGCTTTTCAGGAGCCTTGGCAACAAATCCAGGGTTGTTGAGCTTGCCTGAAAGGAAGTCGATGTCCTTCTGAACCTTTTCCTTTTCCTTGTTGAGACGTGCAAGTTCCTTGTCCTTGTCAACGAGTTCGTTCATAGGGATGAATGCTCTTGCACTGTCTGTTACTGCTGTAACAGCATCTTCGATCTCAAACTTATCATCAACATTTACTGCTGAAGCAAATGCGAGCTTTTCGATGAACATTGAGCAATTCTTGAAGAGATCCTTAAGTTCAGTTTCGATGAATACCTGAGCCTTAACTGACGGAGGAATGTTCATTTCTGTTCTTCTGTTTCTGATCTCTCTGATAACAGCGATTACCTTTTCGAAAGCTTCTTCCTCAGCCTTGTATGAAAGTGATTCTTCGTAAACCGGGAACTTTTCAAGCATGAGTGGTGTGCTTCCGTCAGTAAGTGTCTGCCAGATCTCTTCTGTGATGAACGGCATGAATGGGTGGAGGAGCTTGAGCATGCCCTGCATGATGAATACGAGAACAGCCTGAGCAGAAGCCATTGTTTCGCCGCCAGCCATGATTCTTGGCTTTGTAAGTTCGATGTACCAGTCACAGTAAACATCCCAGATGAAGTCGTAGAGCTTTGAAACTGCAACGCCGAGTTCAAATCCTTCGAGGTTGTCGTTTACAGCCTTAGCAAGATCGTTGAACTTACTGATGATCCACTTGTCCTCGATGTTGAGGTTTTCCGGAAGTCCTGTGAACCTGAAGTCTTCAGGAAGGTTCATCATAACGAAACGTGAAGCATTCCAGATCTTGTTTGCGAAGTTTCTTGAAGCCTTTACCTTTTCGTCTGTGTAACGCATGTCGTTACCAGGAGCATTACCTGTTGCAAGTGTGAATCTGAGAGCGTCTGCACCGTATTCTGAAATAACTTCAAGAGGATCGATACCGTTGCCGAGTGACTTGGACATCTTTCTGCCCTGTGAGTCACGTACAAGACCGTGGATAAGTACTGTATCGAAAGGTACCTTGCCCATGTGCTCGATACCTGGGAACATCATTCTTACTACCCAGAAGAAGATGATGTCGTAACCTGTTACGAGAGTGTTTGTAGGATAGAAGAAGTCGAGATCTTCTGTCTTGTCAGGCCAGCCGAGTGTTGAGAACGGCCAGAGAGCTGAACTGAACCATGTGTCGAGTGTATCAGGATCCTGACGCATCGGCTTGCCGCACTTAGGACAAACTACGCTGTTTTCCTTGCTTACTACCATTTCACCGCAGTCATCGCAGTAGAATGCAGGAATCTGGTGGCCCCACCAGAGCTGACGTGAAATACACCAGTCCTTGATGTTTTCGAGCCAGTGGAAGTAGATCTTGTTGAAACGTTCAGGAACGAACTTTGTTTCGCCGTTCTTAACTGCGTCAACAGCTGGTCCTGCAAGAGGGCCCATCTTTACGAACCACTGCTTTGAAACTCTTGGTTCAACTGTTGTTGAACAGCGGTAGCATGTACCTACGTTGTGGTTGTAGTCTTCTATTTTTATAAGTGCGCCTTCAGCTTCGAGATCAGCTACGATAGCCTTTCTTGCTTCGTATCTGTCCATGCCTGCGTACTTTGGATAATCTTCAGTGATCTTTGCGTCGTCTGTCATTACGTTGAGAACAGGAAGATTGTGACGGAGACCTACTTCGAAGTCGTTAGGGTCGTGAGCAGGAGTGATTTTAACTACACCTGTACCGAAATCCATTTCAACGTAATCATCAGCGATGATCGGGATCTCTCTGTGAACGAGAGGAAGAATTACGTTCTTGCCTACAAGATCCTTGTATCTTTCATCGTTCGGATTTACTGCAACAGCTGTATCGCCGAGGAGTGTTTCCGGACGTGTTGTAGCGAGTTCGATATAGCCTGAACCGTCAGCAAGCTTATATCTGAGGTGCCAGAAATGACCTGCCTGATCCTCGTATTCAACTTCTGCGTCTGAGATAGATGTCTTACACTTAGGGCACCAGTTGATGATTCTTTCACCACGGTAGATAAGGCCCTTGTCATATAACTTAACGAAAACTTCCTTAACAGCCTTGTTACAGCCATCGTCCATTGTGAAGCGTTCTCTTGACCAGTCACATGAAGAACCGAGCTTCTTTAACTGTTCAACGATACGTCCACCGTACTGTTCCTTCCACTTCCATGCACGTTCCATGAATCCGTCACGGCCGATGTCTTCCTTTGAAATGCCTTCTTTTCTCATAGCTTCAACGATCTTCGCTTCAGTAGCGATAGATGCGTGGTCTGTACCAGGAAGCCAGAGTGTAGCATAACCTGACATTCTCTTGTATCTGATAAGAATGTCCTGTAAAGTTTCATCAAGGGCATGACCCATGTGAAGCTGACCAGTAATGTTCGGAGGCGGGATAACGATTGTGTACGGCTTCTTTGTCTTATCTACTTCAGCTCTGAAGCAGTTGCCGTCAACCCAGTATTTGTAGATCCTGTCTTCGAAATTACCCGGATCATAAACTTTGTTAAGTTCTTTTTTCATTACAAAAATCATCCTTCTTATGTATTTAATTTTTTAATTATTCAGTAATCTTTCTTGCTTCTATGTAGTAACGCTTA
>JBGUVZ010000261.1:0-8482 GCA_045220685.1 Oscillospiraceae bacterium
ACACGGACTATTTATTTGTAAAATATATGGATCCTGATCTCAAAGAACTTGAAACCAATTATGGGATAACGGTAAAAGAATCACCGGAATATACTGTCCTTAAAATTGAATTCGATCAGGAAACATGGAAAAAGATAATTGCAGAGCTTGAAAAAGGTAAAGACAGGATTGGAAATATACCAAACAGATTTCATGAAGAATTTTGTACCCTGTTATTTAATAGACTGAACATTGATTTCATTCCTGGTGTTAATAATAGTTCCGGCAATCGCTTTTCAACGGTTATTATTCCCGAATATGGATGGTTGGATGAATACGAACCGTTTGAAAACAATGTAAAAGATGAAAAGGTTTCTGTCTTTGTTGATTTTTATAATCTGTTAAATTTTGCAGATAAAGAACGTGACAATTCACCGAAAACAATTGTGAACTATAAAGGCGAGTACCTGGAGATCCCTGTTTCTGAATTAGCTTTAAGAGCTATGAATGTTGCAGTTGAATACGGCGATTCTGATTACTATACTGATTTGTCCTTAATTGCCTACGATTCTGCGGAAATGACTAAGCTGGACAAACCGGATATATATAATCTTACTGATTTTAATGAGCCCGAAAAAGAAAAAATATTTCTTTCTGAATTTCTGGAAAAAACAACAGACGAACTACTGGCACTGCTGAAAATCAATGCTCCGCTAAAAAGCGCTCAACCCAATCCGCATATCAGAGCGTTTCTTACAAAAAAATTATGGGAAGATGCTATAAAGGAACTCGAACCGGAAAGAGAATACCTTAAAGAAAATCCAAAAGATTTTCAAAACAAATTAATAAATGTTGTAATGACAAAGCTTCATTTAAAAGGTGTTTTCGACTGTCAGCCAATGTCCTTAGGTACAATAACAATCAATCTTCCCGAATCAGATAATACAAAGTCATATGAAAACGTATTGGATAAGGATTATTTCAGTGAAGGCTATAATATCTGGGAGCTTGATATCTATACCGGAAACATAGCGCAGTTATCAGGAGATAAAAGCGGTTTTACTTATACCCTAAACGGAGAAAACATAAAGGTAACTCCAGCAGAAGCTGTTTGCCGTGCCAAGTACGTTATCAAAAATTATGCTAATCCGGAATACTATAAAGATATAGATGCTGTAATTGAAACTGTTGAAGGCTCATACTTAAAGCCTATGGTAAAAAGCGGAGATTTAAACAGTGATAGCTATGTAGATCTGACTGATCTTTCTTTATTAAGTCTTTATCTTATAGGTGATTATGAACCGGACCACACTCATGCAAATCAGGCAGATATCGACAAAGATGGAAATGTTACACTTGCCGACCTTGCAAGACTTCAGCAGTATCTTTCAAAGAAAATAGAGTCACTCTGATAAACAATATAAAAGGATGCGCCTTACGGCGCGATTATTAACCGGACTGCGGCTGCAGTCCGGTTTTTCTATAGCAGTCTTCGGCCCGCAGGGGTGAAGACTACCATTATTCTTTATTGTACTCCAGAATATCACCCGGCTGGCAGTCGAGTTCCTCGCATATCTTTTCGAGGGTCGAAAATCTTATTGCCTTGGCCTTGCCGGTTTTGAGTATCGAAAGATTTGCCGGAGTTATTTCTATCTTCTCAGCAAGTTCCCCCGATGAGATCTTTCTTTTGGCCATCATTACATCGAGATTTACTATTATAGGCATAATTCATTCCTCCGTTTCTCAGACTGTAAAGTCGTTTTCTTCCTTGATGCTGACTGCTTCTTCGAATACATTCTTGACTACTCTGAGGATCAGTCCGATAAATCCTACTATGAATGCCGCAAGGAAGATGATCTCGAGGAATGTAAGGATGCCCCATACCGCAAGAAGTGCAGCTACTGCGAAACAGCACCATGAGATGATTCTGAGGTTCTTTACGTTCTCCGGAACAAATATTTTCTTCTTTGAAATGTTATTGAGCAGCATGAAGAGAAATACGAGAAGGGCGCAGCCCAATGCTATAATGGAAAATCCCATAACGCATGAACCCACATGACCGAACGGTCTGTAGTAATACTCCTCAATTATTGCGATACACTGAGAAAACCAGCCTACCGAACTTACCGCCATGATCAGGGTCAGAATGATGAGACCCTTTGATAATAAAACCGACATTTCCTTATTCCACATAAATAATACCGCCTTTCAAAAATAATATGATTATGAAAACGCTGATCAATTCAGCAATCCGGCTTCGCCGGATTGCCGGGGCGGGTAGATTGCGGGGCTTCGCCCCGTACCCCGCGCTGATTTATAAATAAATCAGCTTTTCCTTTGGTTACCGCATACGGTGTTTTCCTTATGTGTTTATTATAGCACGTCGATTTCCGTTTGTCAACACTTTTTTATCGTTTTTCGATATATTTTTAATTTAAATTAATATCAGGCAAGAAAAAATCACGCGATTCCGCACTGAAACCGCGTGATAAATAGCTTTTATTACCGACCGGACCACCGGTCATATTCTTATTTATATTCAGGTCTTACGTAGCCTAAGATCACATATTCACCGGCCTCATACATCTGATCCCAGGTGTAGTTGCGCCAGCGGTTTGTCACGTCATAATTGGTCCACGTACCGTTTAAATAGATCTGGTTCCAGTAATGATCGCCTGAACCGTGAGTTGCATGGACCACTCTGCACTGATATCCGGCCTGCTCAAGAAGAATGTCCATCTCTGCGGCCATGTAGTAGCATACTGAAAAATAATTTTTTATTGCGTAATCCGCAAAATAGGTCCATCCCTTTTCTTCGATCTCTTCAAGGGTTCTCGTTTTTTCCATGTACTTGTATCCGCTGTTTGCGATACAGTACGAGTAAATATCATCGACTCCGGTACCGCGTATCCTTAAAATATCGCCGCAGCTGTCGAGGAGTTTTAAAAGTACTTCGTCCTTTACAGGATAGGTTTTTCCTGACGGTTCAAGATGCATCCAGGTATCGCCCTTCTTATAGTTCGAACCTATACGCTTAACATGGCTGCCAAGTCCGCGGGAATTGTAGGTATCAATAAAGCTCTCGGTCACCGCTATTTTTCTTAACAGATCCGCCTTGTCAGCGCCGCTTTCAAGACTTTCAAGAGCAGACTTCATCTCATCCTCAGACGGTTCCCTGTCTATAAGTCCGGAGTAAAGAGCCTTCACAAGCTCTTCACCGCTCGTCTTTACCGCTGCAAATTCATCGCTTTCCGCAAGTCCGAACGCCACTTCTTCAAATGTCATTTTTGAATCACGTATATCCTGTACAATAGCATTCAGTTTATTAGTTTCAGGATATTTTCCGGTTACACGCTTATACATCTGTCCCGCTGAACGCGTTATATCATCAGCTTCAGCATAAGGATCAGCCGGATTGAGGTGATCGAATTTCAGCCTCATAAGATCGAGCACATCGACCGTTCCGTCTCCGTTCACATCACAGCCTTCGGCAGGTGCCTCGCCGACAAGAACAGTCCTTTTAATGGATGTTCCGGCACTCAGACTTCCGTCCGAGGCAGCCGACACCGTTCCTGCCGCCGATAAAAAGGCAGCCGATGAAAGCAGCAGTACCGCGGTCATTTTAATACCTTTTTTCATAAATACCTCCACATACATTTAATATTTTCGTACCCCGGTGCCGGTCACGGCACAATAATTCGCCTTTATTATATCATAAAGACTACTTTATTGTAAACAACATTTTATGCGAAATTTTTTAGTAAAAAATAATTTTCGCTGAGTAATTGAAAACACATATAATAGTATGGTATAATATATACTGTATGCATTATTTAATTGTATCTGTGTAAAATTAAGAGGTGTAATTTGATATGAAAAAAGCTTATATTCTCGCAGTATGCGCTGCAATGGCAGGAACAGTTCTTGCCGGATGCGGTCCTGCCGAAGAGAATACTCAGATAGGCGAACCACAGCTTACTGGGGCAGAAACGGAAGAGACAACTGCTGAAGAAACCACTGCCGCTGAAACAACAGCTGCAGAAACTTCGGAAACTACTGTTTCTGAAACCACAGCAGAAGAAACAACAACAGTTTCCGAAACTGTAACTGAAGCAGAAACAACTGCTGAAGAAAAGAAAGAAGAGGAAAAGAAGGACGATCAGAACTCACAGCCTGAAAACGGAAACAGTGAACAGCCTTCTGACGGAGGCCAGACTTCCGGTTCATTCGGTGACGACGACCTTGCTTTCAGCTTCGGAAATTCACAGGCAAAGCTTGATGAAGATCTCGCAGGCTTCATCGCTGCAAACACTCCTGATTCGGAAACATGCGACCCGAGCTGCCTCGGAAACGGCGAAGACTGCATTTACAGCTACGCTCATTTCAAGATAAACGGCTACAGGGAAACTGCGGATTCACCAGTAAAGGCAACATCCATCGAATTCACTGATTCAGAAGTTGCGACTTCAAAGGGCGTAAAGATCGGCTCATCAAAGGATGACGTGATAAAGGCTTACGGCGACGGATATACCGAACAGGGCAGCATGATCAAGTATGTATCCGGCAAAAAGTCACTTTCATTCATCATGTCAGGCGATACAGTTTCTGTTATCTCCTACGATCTTGACATACTTGGCTGATATATTTCACTTTACTATTGCAAAAATACCGTATAAATGATATTATAGTTACTATAAATATTGTTTAGCGGCAGGGTTTAATCCCGGCACGGCGCACTGATATGGCCGGTGCTTAAACAGGCATTTTCTTTACTTTATATTATATTTTTTAAAAGGAGAACTATCCAATGAACTACGGCTATTTTGACCTTGAAAACAAGGAATACGTAATAACAAGACCAGACACACCAGCTCCGTGGGTAAACTACCTCGGTTCACCTGAATACGGCGCTATCATCTCAAACAACGCTGCCGGCTACAGCTTCGTTAAGTCAGGCGCAAACGGAAGAATCTCACGTTTCAGATTCAACTCAATGATGGCTCTTCCGGGAAGATACATCTACATCCGTGACAACGACGCAAAGGACTACTGGTCAGCTTCATGGCAGCCTGTAGGCAAGTCTCTTGATGAATACAAGACAAAGACTGTTCACGGTACTGCTTACACAGTTATCACTTCAGAATACTCAAAGATCAAATCAGAAGTAACATACTACGTTCCGCTCGGAAAGACATACGAAGTATGGAACGCAAAGATCACAAACACTGACTCAAAGCCAAGAAATCTTTCAGCTTTCGGCTTTATCGAATTCACAAACGAAAACAACTACGAACAGGATCAGGTAAACCTTCAGTACTCACTCTTCATTTCAAGAACAAGCTTTGAAAAGAACAAGATCCTCCAGCACCTTAACGAAAACGAAAAGAAGGACGCTACAGGTTCAAACCACAAGGAACGTTTCTTCGGCATGGTTGGTGCTCCGATCAGCGGTTACTGCGGTAACTTCGACAACTTCATCGGTTCATACAGAACTTACTCAAACCCTGTTGCAGTTGAAAACGGCAAGTGCGACGGCACAATGAACTTCAACTCAAACTCATGCGGTGCTCTCCAGTCAGACATCACACTCGCTCCGGGTGAGTCAGTTACACTTACATACATCCTCGGCCAGAACGACGACGTAAAGGCATCTGCAATCATCGACAGATACAACGACAGAACACTCGCTGACAAGGAAGTAGCAGAACTCAAGGAATACTGGCACGCAAAGCTCAACAACTTCCAGGTTAAGACTCCAAGTGAAGAGTTCAACAACATGATCAACGTATGGAACTCATACCAGTGCTTCATCACATTTATCTGGTCAAGAGCTGCTTCATTCATCTACTGCGGTCTCAGAAACGGTTACGGCTACAGAGATACAGTTCAGGATATTCAGGGTATCATCCACCTCGATCCTGAAATGGCTGCTGAAAAGATCCGCTTCATGATCTCAGCACAGGTAGACAACGGCGGCGGTCTCCCGCTCGTTAAGTTCGACCACAACGCTGGTCACGAAGACACACCTGATGACGCTTCATACGTAAAGGCAACAGGTCATCCTTCATACAGAGCTGACGACGCACTCTGGCTCTTCCCTACAATTGAAAAGTACATCGGCGAAAGCGGCAACATCGCATTCCTCGATGAAGTTATCGTATATGCAAACGGCGGCGAAGACACAGTTTACGATCACCTCAAGAGAGCTATCAAGTTCTCAATGGATCACATGGGTGACCACAACATGCCTGCAGGTCTCCACGCTGACTGGAATGACTGCTTAAGACTCGGTGCAAAGGGCGAAAGCACATTCGTTGCATTCCAGCTTTACTACGCTATCAACGTTCTCAGAAAGTACGCTGAAAGAAAGAACGACGCTGAATACATCAAATACCTCGACAAGATCCAGGCTGATCTCGCTACATCACTCGACAAGTGCTGGGACGACGACAGATTCATCAGAGGTATCCGTGAAAACGGCACTATCGTTGGTGCAAAGAAAGATCCTGAAGCTAACATGTGGCTCAACCCACAGAGCTGGGGCATTATCTCAGGATTCTCATCAAAGGAAAGAGCTGAAAAGTCAATGCAGACTGTTGAAGACCAGCTCAGCACACCTTACGGCATCAAGCTTCTCGAACCACCATATGCTGACCACCACTTCGACGGTGCTCTCATGCACATCTTCAATGCAGATACAAAGGAAAACGGCGGTATCTTCTCACAGCCACAGGGTTGGGCTATCCTTGCTGAATCACTCATCGGTCACGGTGACAGAGCTTTCAGGTACTTCATGAACAGCTCACCTGCTGCAATGAACGACAAGGCTGAGATCCGTGTAATTGAACCATACGCACACGGTCAGTTCACAGAATCAAAGCGTTCACCATACGAAGGACGTTCACACGTACACTGGCTCACAGGTACAGCTTCAACAGTTATGGTTGGATGCGTAGAAGGTATCTGCGGTATGCGTCCAGACGCTGACGGTCTCCACGTAAATCCTTCTATCCCTGCTACATGGGACGGCTTCGAAATCAAGAAGTTCTTCAGAGGCAAGTGGCTCAACATCACAGTTGACAACAAGGCTCACGTACAGAGCGGCGTAAAGGAAGTTATCATCAACGGCACAAAGGCCGAAGGCGACTTCATCGCAGCTTCTGCTCTTAAGGATAATAACGATATCACTGTCGTAATGGGATAATAAAAAATGTTGCACCTTACGGTGCGGTAAAAAAAGAGAGACACCCCTAAAGCTCAGTCACTTTAGCAGGGTGTCTCTCTTTGCGTTTATAACGCGAAATTTACTTTAAATAAATTGTATTGTTATCAATAATACCTGTCTTGGCTCATACAAATGCCGTCCTTAAACGCATTCAGCAGTGCCGAGAAAAACTCTTCTTAATATGATAACATCAGCTGAATCGATTTTGCTGTCCTTGTTGATATCGTATTTAGCCTCATATACATCTGTAACAGTAATTATGCGCTTTATAAGGACGAGATAATCCGACATTGAAATTACTTCGTCGCCATTCATATCCGCATCTTCCAGAGGAATCGTCGTCGGTTCAACCGATGGAACCGAAGAAGGTTCTGTTGTCGGAACTGGTGAAGGCTCCTGGATTGGTACCGGAGAAGATTCCTGCGTCGGGACTGGTGAAAGCTCCTGTGTTGGAACTGGTGATGGTTCCTGCGTTGGGACTGGAGAAGGTTCCTGCGTTACAACTGGTGAAGGTTCAACTGTCGGAACCACAGAAGGTGATGCTTCAACCGGTGCATTTTCAAGCAGAGCGAATTTGTAGTTGTTTTCTTCAGCGAATTTCTTAGCTGTTGAATTCTCGTAGCCGTAAATAGTTAAACTTTCAGAGATCTTTGCCATGCTATCCATTACACAGTCAGGACTAAGTACTTTAAGATTCTGCAGATTTTTGCAGCTTGATAAAGCGTTATAACCAATTGATTTTACGCCTGAAGGAATGGTTAATGTCTGGATTCCTTCACATGCATATAAAGCCTCGGATTCAATTTGTGTCAGAGACTCCGGTAACTCAATGGTTTCAAGTCCGAAGCAGCAATTTAAAGCTTTTTCAGGAATCTTAGATCTTGAACCTTTGAATACTATTTTTCTGAGTGTTTTTAATTCGTAGAAAGCAGATCTCATTACTGTTACACTTTCGGGAATACTGATTTCCTTCAGATTGGTATAGGAGAAAGCCTGGATGCCAATTTCCCCGAGTCCGTCATTGAGTTCGACTACAGTAAGGTTTATACAGTTGTAAAAAGCCTTATAACCAATTTTTCTGGTGCCTGAAGGGAGAGTTAATTTTTCAAGTGATGTGCATCCTGTGAAAGCCTCATCTTCAATAGACGTCAGGTCTTCCGGAAACTCAATAGTTGTAAGTCCGCTGCAGCAATTTAAAGCTTTTTCAGGAATCTCAGATCTTGAACCTTTGAATACTACTTTTTTAAGTGAGTTTAATTCGTAGAAAGCGGATCTCAT
>JBGUVZ010000262.1:0-10157 GCA_045220685.1 Oscillospiraceae bacterium
AGGATCACGCATACGCTTTTGAAAAATATAGTTCAGAGACAAGATAATTAAGGAGACAGGCAACGTTTAATGGCTGTCTATTCAAAGGTTGCGCCTTACGGCGCAGTTATAAAACGAGCTTCCGAATTCGTTCGGAAGCTTGTTTTTTCTATAGCAGTCTTCGGCCCGCAAGGGGTGAAGACTACCTTTTCGACTAAAGGGAACTACAGAAGTTCATAATATGAATCGGAACCTCTGCCAACAGGTTTTAATATTCCTTCGACACACATTTTTCTGAGAAGTCTGTAGGCCTGATCTTCGCTTACTTCCAGTAATGCAACGCTTTCGCGTCTTGTGATCCTGTTGTTATTCTTTTGGGCATAACTAATGATCATTTCTGGATACTTCGATTTATCATCTATTTTTCTGACTGTATTCTTTTTCTTGCTGGCATTATTATCTTTATCCTGTAATTTTAAAGAATATCGTCTGCTTCGATCAGAACCTGATACTGTTACAAGCCCTGAATCTGTAAGCTTTTCAAGAGTAATTTTAGTTTTCGCCTCATTAAGATGAAGTTTTTCTGATAACTCTCTGAGAGTTGCACTTTGGTTATCTTTAAGTTCGTTAAGAACCAGCAGAGAATCTACAGGCATCGTTCTGCCGGATCTCTTCTGTTCTTCTGAAACAAGGCGCGAAAACCTTTCATCCGGAAGTGATTTAGGAATAAACAGTTTTACCATTACTTTTGTTGTTTCAGAATAGTCAGGCAAAGGCTTTCCGTAAAGAAGAGAGCCTTCATATATACGGTCGATACCGCGTCCGGTACGTTCTGCAAGTCCGATTCGTTTCATGGCATCAGCAAGTGCGATATTCCTGCCGTGAGGATCAACATCAAGAAGATTGTCCAGTGTAACACCTTCTATAAATCCACCCGGATTGCTTATAGTCAGACCGTAATCATCAATAAGAACTCTTGTTCTTCCCATCATAGTGTAATCACGATGGCAGAATGCATTTACAAGAGCTTCACGGAATGCCCTTTTATTATACTCCGGAACTGAAATGCGGAAAAGGCCGTCTTCCAGTTCCTTTTCCGGATTACGTGCTTCCATATACGATTGTATCTTTTCAAAAGCAGCAAGCAAAGGCAGTGTGAATGATTCGTTTACGGAAATATCAGTACCTTTCATCTCCTGAAAAGCGGCTTCTGCTGTCGGAATGAATTTTTTTATACTTTCCTTTTTACCGATAAGCAGAATACCACAATAGGTAGGAACCAGTTTTCCTTCGGCCATAGTAGCCAGACGCAAGGCTTTGTCCAGTGATTCGTTGTCGAGTTCCAACAGCGCTGATTCACCACGGTAATCTCTGATTATGCTTCTCAGACGTTCACGTTCCACGTCATCAAGATCTTCATATGATGAATCAGGAACATTCTGTGCTGAAAAATCAAGCAGACTGAGATCAGAAAGTCTTGATGATATCTCGTGCGGATACATAGGAACATTTTCCGGTGTATTGTCTGCTTTTATCCTTCGGCGCTGTATTTTACCCGAAGAAGATGCAACTATACTTCTGCTTTTTGGAACAGATATTTTTACGTAACTGTTGTCATCGGCCATCTCTATACATACTGAAACTGGAGGAACTGTTTTATTTGCAATGAAAGCAGCAAGCTGTGTGGCATCTTTATGCGTTTCGTGAAGACCGGTTATTTCACCGTCATCCTCAATGCCGACATAAAGATTACCTCCGTCAGTATTCGCGAAAGCTACTACTGCATCTATAAGATCATTATCCGGAAGACGTTTCAGATCACTTTTGAATTCCGTTCTGAGGTCTTCTTTAAAACCAATATTCATCATATCATCTCCTGTACTAAACACGCGGTCAATCGCGCGCGCGTTTAAAATCCAGTAGCAAGAACGCGCGCGCGTTCTGATGATCATATTATAACACGTAAAACCAATGAATGCAATAGAAATTTTACAAAACTAAAGCAACTATAACTGCGTTTCAACGCGCGCGTGTTTATTCTACAGCAGTCTTCAAATCTCATAAATACGTGTTCTCATCTTCATTGAACGCGCGGTTTTATCGCGTGGTAAACGCGCGCGCGTTGAAATTCATGTTAGTCGAACGCGCGCGCGTTCCAGTTTTTTTCATTGACATCAGCACTTTTATGTGCTAAACTATTAGTAATTAAATAACATTAATCTTGCAGCGTCAAAGGGGTGCACCACCACGGGTGCATCCCTTTTTCTGTCTTTTTGAGGATAATGACACTGCTTCCAGATAAAAAAATAAAAGGAAGATGAATATGAAACTGATGATAAACGGCGAAAACGTGACACTTGACAAACCGACAACAGTAAGCGAATACCTTGCTGCAAACGGATACAAACCGGCAAGGATAGCTGTTGAAATAAACGAGGTGATCCTCCCGAAGGATCAGTACGAAACACATAATCTCTGCGAAGGCGACCTTGTGGAGATCGTAACTTTCATGGGAGGCGGCTGATAAAGAATCCAAGGGACGCTGATCTGTTCGTAAATCAGCGTCAGGGGAACGAGGCAAATCTCTGCAAATTCCCCTCTCTACGGGAATCCGGCTTAAAGCGTATTCAGGCATCACTAAATCAAATATACAGAAGGACAATACTATGAACAACGACAAACTTATAATCGGCGGACACGAATTTACATCCCGTTTCATACTCGGTTCGGGAAAATTTTCAGTAAGAGACACAAAGACCGTTCTGGAAAACGGCGGAGTTGAAATGGCAACTCTCTCAGTACGAAGAGCCAATACCGGCGATCAGGAAAACATCCTTGATTTCATTCCGGAAGGCATCACTCTTCTTCCGAATACAAGCGGTGCAAGAACTGCTGACGAAGCAGTCCGTATCGCAAGACTTGCAAGGGAAATGGGATGCGGTGACTTCGTAAAGATCGAGATCATCCGCGATTCGAAATATCTCCTTCCGGACAACGAGGAAACAGTAAAGGCAACTGAAATACTTGCAAAGGAAGGCTTCATCGTAATGCCGTACATGATGCCGGATCTTGCAGCAGCAAGAAAACTCGAAGCTGCCGGAGCAGCATCCATCATGCCGCTCGCCGCTCCTATCGGAAGCAACAAAGGTCTGTGTACAAAGGACTTCATAAAGATAATATGCGATGAAACTGATCTTCCGGTCATCGTTGACGCAGGTATAGGCAAGCCTTCACAGGCATGCGAGGCAATGGAACTCGGCTGTGCCGCAGTAATGGCAAACACAGCTATCGCCACAGCCGGTGACGTCGCACTTATGGCGAGAGCATTCAAACTCGCAGTTGAAGCAGGACGTCTCGCATATCTTGCCAAAACAGGCCGTGTCCTCGAAAACCGCGGCGAGGCATCAAGCCCGCTTACGGGATTTCTTCACGACTGATAGGGAAAGGATAAATCAACTTGGAAAACAGAATTGACCATATGAAATACCTTGAAGGAATGGAAGTCATCGATACCGACATACCTGACAAGGTCATCGAAGCGATGAACAGCTATGACTACGACAGTTTCAAAGCGATTGACGTAACGAACGCATTACGAAAAGAAGTACTTACCCCTTACGACTTCGGAGCACTTCTTTCACCTGCTGCTGAACCTTATCTTGAAAAGATAGCGGCACGCGCAAAAGAGGAAACAAGAAAGCATTTCGGCAACTCGGTCATGATGTTCACACCACTCTACATCGCAAATTACTGCGAAAACCACTGCATCTACTGCGGATTCAACTGCATGAACAAGATACACCGTGCGAAGCTCTCACCTGAAGAGATCGACCACGAGATGAAGCTTATCGCTGAAACGGGACTTGAAGAAGTTCTCATTCTCACCGGTGAAAGCAGAAAAATGTCTGACGTTAAATATATCGGCGAAGCGTGTAAGATAGCTTCGAAATACTTCAGAGTCATCGGACTGGAAATCTATCCGCTAAATGTGGATGAATACCGCTATCTGCAGGAATGCGGAGCTGACTATGTAACTGTATTTCAGGAGACATACGACAGCGACAGATACGAAACACTTCACCTTGCCGGACACAAGAGAATATTCCCGTACCGTTTCAACGCACAGGAAAGAGCAATTATGGGCGGCATGAGAGGCGTTGGATTTGCCGCACTTCTCGGACTTTCCGACTTCAGAAAAGACGCATTTGCAACAGGAATGCATGCATATCTCCTGCAGAAAAAATATCCGCACGCCGAGATCGCATTCTCATGCCCGCGTCTGCGACCGACCATCAACCATGACGAGATAAATCCGAAGGACGTACACGAACGTCAGCTTTTCCAGGTAATGTGCGCTTACAGAATATTCATGCCGTTTGCGAGCATGACCATCTCAACAAGAGAACGTGCCGGATTCAGGGATCATGTTATCGGTGTTGCTGCAACGAAGATCTCAGCAGGCGTAAGCACTGGTATAGGCGGACACTCAGGCGAGGAGGAGAAAGGTGACGCACAGTTCATCATTTCCGATCCGAGAACTGTTGAGGAAGTGCATCAGGCTATCATCGACATGGGATGCCAGCCGGTGTTCAACGACTACGTAAGGGTTTAAACCATGAAGATATGCGTTACGAACAGGCATCTGTGTACGGGAGATTTTTACGAAACCATACGGAAAGCCTGCGAAACTGCCGGAATGATAATCCTCCGCGAAAAGGATCTTGACGAAGAGGAATACCGTGAAACAGCTCTGAAGGTAAAACAGATATGTAGTGAAACCGGAACGGATTTCTGCATAAATAAATTTCAGAACATAGCAAAAGATATCGGATGCGACGCAATCCAGCTTTCATACACTGATTTTCTCTCACTTCCGGAAAAATTCTGCCGCACCGGTGTATCTGTACACTCCGTCGAAGAAGCAGTCACTGCCGCAGAAAAAGGTGCCGACTATCTTATCGCCGGACATATCTTTGCAACTGACTGCAAAAAAGATGTTCCACCGCGAGGAACCAAGTTTTTAACAGATGTAATTTCAAATGTTGAAATACCGGTCTATGCAATAGGCGGAATAAACGACGACAACATGCAGTCCGCACTTGACTGCGGCGCTGCCGGCGTATGCATCATGTCAGGATATATGCGTTCCTGATGAATTATTAAGCGCAAAAACTAACCCCTCACCGGTATCCGATGAGGGGTATTTTACTGCAGATTCGGTCTGCGAAATTATGCTACCGGAACAGACTGGTCAAACATCTGTCCGCTCGCTCTCTTTATTCTTATATTGGTAACAGCGCACTGATCACCGGTAATAGCTGCATATACAGTTTCGCAGTCATCGGAAAGCGTCGTCGTATTTTTAATGAACAGTCCGAGGTTGTCAGTAGTCACTGTTATGTGATTTTCATTCTTTACGATGGATATGGAAGTATCGAAACCTTTTTTGTTGTATTCCTTCCACGCTTCCCATCCGCCAAAGGAATCCTGCATGTTTACAATAAGATTGTTTTCTGCAACGCCGCCGGACTCCCAGTTTTCGCCGTCAAGCCTTATAAGGGCGTATTCCCTGTAGTTATCACCGTTTATCTGACCGTTATCCGAACTGAACAGCAGCAGATACGGACAGTGCCATACAAGTCTTGCAGTAGGGAGGCTCTTCGTATGAAAACTGATATCCATTCTGTCTGAAAGCGGGATGCCTTCTGTAGTTGCGGAACGGAATCCGTCCACCTGCAGATTTGGTATATCTCCGGACGGAACATTTATATAGCTTATTTCCTCAGCTATACGTTTTATGTAGCCGTCTGAAACAGGATTTTCCGCCTTCTCCACACTTACATTGCTTATACGGCAGTGCTCGCCTGTAAGGGAAAGATACGCGTAGCGGGTATTGTCCGGAAGTGCCGCCGTGATCTCCGCAGTTTTGTTTCTGCTTATTATTTTTATAAGAACATGGTCACGAACCTTGACTGCCTGTATTTTATAATCGTTATATTTTTTTAACACATCTGAACCGGTGTTTTCTGTTTTCGTCTGCATCTTTCTTGCACCGGATACTGAAGTCCGTCCATCGAGCCGGATCTCACCGTATTCAAAATAAAGAAGCTCTTTGGCCTGTCTTTCATCATCATGTACCCTGCCGTCAAGAGAATCAAAAAGCAGCAGCGACGGTACAGGCGATGCAGAATTTTCATCCGGATCAACCGTCATAGTGATCGTCGTCATGCACTGTGTTATCAGCATTCCCTCTGAACAGTCGCTGCGGTGCTCTCCGATAACAAGCTCATTCTTTCCGGAAAGCTCGCTTACTGCCGCTCTTTCCTTCATATCATACTCAGTATCAAGATCAATAAGATGCTGCATTGCCTTGGCGAACTTCGGATCGAACTGAGTTCCGGAACCCTTTACTATCTCCTCACGAACGAGATCCTGCGGAATGGCATTACGATAGCTTCGGTTGGATGTCATTGCATCATAGGCATCGGCGACCGCGATTATTCTCGCAATCTCAGGTATGTCATCACCCTTCAGCTTTTCAGGATATCCCTTTCCGTCATAGCGCTCATGATGATAATGCGCACCTATACTTAAATAAGGGAACTCTTTTATGCTTGAAAGAATATCGTTTCCCTTGCCGGAGTGCTGTCTGATAAGTTTATATTCTTCATCTGTCAGCCTGCCGTCTTTGTTTATGATGCCAATAGGTATTCCGACTTTGCCAACATCATGAAGAAGCGCTGTATAGTAGATCTCGCGGCATTCTTCTTCGCTCTTTCCGGAAAGTCTGGCTATTCGTTCAGAATATTCAGCAACACGAGTGGAATGGCCCTGTGTGTATTTATCCTTCGCATCGATAACGCCTGCAAAAGCTTCAATAACTTCACGCAGCAGTTTCTGATCGTGTTTCTGCTGTCTGATAAATTCGTCAGACTGGACTGCTCTGTAACCGCGTTCAATTATCCGTGATCCGATTATTATAAGAAGTGCAAGGAGCACCGACGAAATACCGATTATCCATGTCATGAATATCCTGTTATCATTGATGACCCCGATCATCGAAATATCAGCACCGGCATAAGCCACGCATTTTCCGGATGAGTCATATAACGGTCTGTAGCTGGTCAGAAGCCAGCCGTACCGGTCATTGCTTTCTATCACGTCTATTTCTCTGCCTGCAAGAAGATCAGGTATATAATCTGTAAAGCTTTCATCAAAAGGATCGACAGCTCCGAGACTTTCAGTATTCCAATCCGGACGTTCATCAAACTGCTCCAGTTCACGCTCTGCAGTTTCAAGGTCATAAACTATATGGCACCCGTCTTCTCTTATCTGATAAACATAAAGATACTGAAGATAAGGCGTATTATTTAGGATGCTCTGGAGAAGAGAGCCCGTTTTTTCGTATTCGTCATCAGCACCGTTTTCAAGCCAGTCGTTTATCCTGTCGCTGTCTATCTGTTCTGAAACCAGTCTGGTTACTTTTAAAATTTCTTCAGTCCTGTCCTGCCTTACGGCATTACTGAAAAGTCTGACACTTGCGTAAACGCTTGTTCCCACAGTCAGTGCTGCAAGCAGCGCAAGTATACCTATCAGTTTTAAATGCTTTTTATTAAGACTACCTTTTATTTTTTCAGAATCCTGCAATGCATCCATTATTTTCGCCCCTCTTATCCCTGTCATAACCCGATACAGATCACATTATTTCCGTTTATGCCGCCACGACATAATAAACACCCCTGAAATAACTGTGGACTGTCAGTCACTCAATAATACTATTTTAGCAGACAAATTTGAAAAATGCAATATACAAATTTAATTTTCTTAAGAAAATTAACCAATGATTTTTTATATTATTAACAAAAAAAGGAATGCACCAGATGAACCAGTACATTCCTTTTTTGTTCTGTAAAGCAAGTTGTCAAACTGACACCCGCCTGCTGTTTTTCTTTTGTTCTTTTGTTTTTTATTTTCTGTCTTTTATAATTCCCTTGCTGCTTAAGTAGGTGATGATAAAGTAACCGCCGTAGATAGCAAGGATTATCGCAGATGTTGCGATTACCGACTGCATCATGTTCTCGGTTCCGAAGAACTCAAGAATGTAGAGGCCGTATTTAATTCCGAATACGGAATGAAGTGCGCCGAGAAGGAGAGGGAGAAGGAAAAACACACCGGTCTGAATGAAAAGTGACTTTGAAATATCACTTTCCTCGGCACCGATCTTGCGAAGCATTTCATAACGTCCGATGCTGTCAACACTTTCGGAAAGTTCCTTGAGTGCCAGTATTGCTCCGCAGGCGATGAGGAAAACAAGTCCTATATACAGTCCGAGGAATGTTGCGAGAGCGCCGAGGCCGATCGTTGCAGCGCCGAGCATTGTTTTGTTGGAAAACATAAAGAATATGATACTGTTATCTTCCGCTTCAGCATTAGCTAACTCCTCAGATTTTCCGAGAAAGAAATCTTCAGTCTCATCGTAGTTTTCCAACGCATCCGCATTGTATTTTCCGAAGAAACGTTCACCGACCGCATATTTTTCATCTGCAATACCGTCAGGTATCAGTATGATTCCCGAATTTCCGCGCTGTGCAGACATATCAATAAATCCGTCTCTGCATTCACTGTATTTTGGTTTGAGAGTGTGTCCGAAAGCACTTATCTCAGTGCCTCTTTCAACTGTTCTGTTTCCGATTTCCAGCATCGAATTAATATTGGAAAGCAGAATGTATTCATCCCTGTCAAGTTCAAGTGTGTCATATCCGTACATTGTCATGACCGCATTGTAATCGCTTATATTTACAAGTTCAAGAGCAGCGCTGTCTTCAAGATAAGGAAAGATCTCTTTTATCTCAGCAAAATCTTCACCGAAGAATGAACCGAATGTTACTTCCGGCACCTCGTATGATCTGAACATAAGTGTCTCTTCAAAATAACCGGAAAGATCAACTCCTGCTTTTGTATAAAGGTCAGTGACATCACTTTTTTCATCTCCTGCTTCCGGATCATATTCGATCCACGCTTCAAAATCAGCCGGGCAGTAATGCTTAAGATTGTAGTTCATGGAATTACGGAACGTGAAGGCTGAAACAAGAGCACTGATAGTAATGAAAAGCATGAGGCAGATAACTGTCAGTGAAAATACCATTGTGTTTATCTTACTGCTTATCTGTCTGAATGTGAAGGCGTTAAGACCTTTGTGGTAAATGTTTTTTGAAGACATCATAACACGAAGAAGCATGCCTGCCACCGACCAGAAAATGAGGAAGGTTGATATGCTGCCCGCTATGATATACAGGGTCAGGCCATACTTTCCGAGCTGATTAGTTGTGAAGCATACCGTATAGTAGCTGTAACCCAGTATGACGGCTGCGGCAAGGAATACTATTACACACAGAACAGGATTTTTAAGTTTTACCTGCTCGGAACGCTTTCCTGAATTCATAAGATCGATAAGCTTCATCTTTGTGATGACTCCGCCGTTGAAGAGCACTACCACTCCGTACATCACTGCAAAGCAGATCACTGTCTTTACAATAGCTTCACCCGAAACAGTGAATCTGTAATCCGTTAAGTCCGCCTCGAAAAGATTTGCAACAACTGCACTCATGAACTGGGAAAGTCCGATACCGAGAAGAAGGCCTGCTGCAAGTGAACCGATACCTATGAGCACAGTTTCAAGAAAGATGATCGATGAAATCTTCCACTTGCTCATGCCCAGTGTCATGTAGAGAGCGAACTCCTTACTTCTGCGCTTCATGAGGAAACGGCTTGCATAAACGATGAGAAATCCGAGAATACCGGAAACAAAAACGCTTGTTCCTGACATAACTTCCTTAAGAAGATCGACGATCATCGCAGTGCTTGCAGAAACTTTCATCATAGCTGCCTGTCCGCTTGTTGCATTGAAAACATAGAAAACGGAAACGCCTATGATAAGTGTGAAAAAGTAAATTGCATAGTCGCGGAGACTTCTGCGTATGTTGCTTAATGACAGTTTAAAGAGCATCGCTCATGTCACCTCCCAGAAGAGTAACCACATCGATTATCCTGTCGAAGAACTGTTTTCTGCTGTCGGAACCGCGGTTTAGCTCATTAAAGATCTTTCCGTCCTTGATGAAGATCACACGTCCGGCATAACTTGCAGTGAAACTGTCGTGGTGTTACCATAATGTTGGTCG